>WFSC01000114.1 GCA_015486185.1 Bacteroidales bacterium
ATAATCCTTAAGATCATGTTACTGGTTTCTTTCCCTTTTGTTTTATATCCTTTTCATTTTTATGAAGAGGCTGAGCTGAAACGGTTAAGACAGATATACGATAGCTGGAAAAATCCATCGAACTGGCGAAACAATATTAAACGGATCTCAGGAAAAGATTCCGAAGCAACAAATCCGGGGCAAGTACAATCCTGATATCAATACCTCCTGTCACAGGATCTTCGGCCAGCTCATTCAATGTTTGGATGGCTGTAACCGGGTCCCATCCCTGATTGGCATCGATTCTTATCGGGTAGTCCATGCCAACTGCTTCCCTGACAGCTTTTACCCTGGCCACATCCATTGCTGTGGTGGTCCCCAGCTTCAGCTTGATAGCCGGGAAGCCCGCTTCTTTGAAAGCCTTTGCATCGTTGGCCATTTTCTCGGGAGAACCAATGCTGATCGTCATATCGTTATATACCTCGCGGTTGTTGCTGCCACCCAGCAGTTGATACAGGGGGAGATCAGCATTTTTGGCCAGCAGATCATACAGGGCCATATCGAAAGCACTTTTCATGGTATAGTTCCCCTGTACAGCCTTGTTAATCTCATTCAACCGGTCTTCAATAGCAAAAGGGTCCTTGTTCCTTAGCATTTTCCCGATCTGTTTGGAAAGCTCAAAAACGGTTTCCTGGGTTTCTTCCACGATGTAAACGAAAGGAGCCTGCTTTATTCCAAATCTTTTGAATGCCATCTCACATCAGTGACCCTGGGTTCCTGCCCTTTTTTGAATTTCCCGGTAAGATAAAATAATTCTTTATCATTTTTATATACAACAGCTTGCACAACCGTATTTTCCTTTATAGTGATCGGTCTCTGGTATAGCCGGGAGCTTTTATCCGGTCTTTTTCCGTTCCGGAACAGCTCTACCTCATCGCAATTCGAATAGGCAACCACTGGTATCACGGTGCCTGGTTCCTGTCCCTGCGGACCCAGTCCTCAACATCCCTTCTCCACCACTTTTTAAAAAATCGTCCCCCGTAATCATTCGCTTTCTTGCGATGCCATCCGTCAAATACTTCATCTATGACCATAATGCCATACCTGTCGCACAGATCATAAAAAACAGGAGGGAACGGGTTGTGAGCCATCCGGATCGCATTGGTGCCCATTGATTTTAAAGTTTCAATACGCCACCGCCACATTTCATCCGGGACAGCAAAGCCGACCGGCATCATCTCCATATGTTCGCATACCCCTTTCAGCTTCAGGTTTTTGTGGTTCAACCAGAATCCGGTCTGTGCATCGAAACGAAAGGTCCTGATACCAAAACGTGTTTCCGTCTTGTCGATGACCTTGCCTTTTCGCCTCACAGTTGTTTCAACAGTATACAGATAAGGGGTTTCCGGTGACCATAATTTGGGATCCTTCACAATCAGGACGACGTCCGATGTTGTCGTATCACCGGCAATGACTTTTACCTTCCTGCTGCTGTGTACGGCCATATGAATTTTAGAGTCAAGGATCCTCTCCTGTACCGTTACCTCTTCATCTTTCTTCGAAAGATCGAGCAGTTCAGTGATGATCTTCACCCGGGCTCTGCCGTTATCCACTTTTTCAGTCTGAACGTACACCCCGCCCAGCGGATTAATATGAAGAGGGGGTAAAACCAATAAATTAACATGTCCGTAAATACTTGTACCATGATAAAAACGGGCAGTGGGCGGAGGGGAGTTGTCAACCTTTACCTCGAGAAGGTTCTCACCTGCATGCATGGCATGGCTCAGATCGCAATAGAACGACATAAACCCGTAAGGACGTCCTCCGACCTTTTTCCCGTTGAGCCACACCGTAGAATTCATATAGATACCGTCGAAATGGAGAAGGACCTGTTTGCCCAACCACTCCTTTTTTATCTCTATCTTCCTGCGATACCATCCGATGCCGGAGGGGAGATAACCATTCTGGGGTGTATTACCGGCACCGTACCCCGCTTCAACACTTGCATCATGGGGAGTGTTGACATTTTCCCAGTTCAATGTGTTGTGACCTTGGGAAAAGGCATTTTCCACATCTCCAAAGTAGAATTGCCAGTTATCGTCAAGTGACAGACTGTAACGGGGTAATTTTTCAACCTGTGTGCAGGAAGCTGCTGCCAGGAAAAACCCTATTAAGGAAAATATTATATGGCTATATGCTGATTTAAGCAACATGATACAAGATGTTGTAAACCTGTGCGTTATTAACTATCTGTTTTTGTAAGATGCAAATGAAAATATTTGCTAAGATAAGATTATCCGAAAAAACAACCCAATTCATCCTCAGCCACCAGATCGAAAAAGCCGGAAATGGTTTTGACAAAAGGGACGGGTTCGTAGTGATACCATTTCAGATTGCCTCTCATCCAATAGATCTTCCAAAGATCTATGGATTTAATGAAGGTGGTCCTGGCGACCGGCGTTTCTATCTTTTCTTCGGGTTTGTCCCATCGTGGCCTTACTTCAACCAGATACATGTCTTGGTTCTCTATCCGGTAGCCAAGATCGAGTTGGTCTCTAACGTCCATGGGTGGTCGGTTGTAATCCATGAACCGGGCTGCTGCCTGCTCAATTTCGGTTGTTTGTTCTTTTGTGAATGCCATGTTTTTATTTTTTTGTGTTGAAGTCCGGATAGAAGAGAAGGTATCTTCATTTTTCCAAATGTAATCAACCCAGTATATTCCTACAAATCTGATTTACTGTTTGAATTCTCTGGATAAGATACATATATTTACATTTTATACCGTTAATGGCAGCAGAATTACATGTTAAATATAATAAGAAAACGCCGATTATTCCCGTGCCGGGTCGTATTTTGTTACCATTTGCACCCACAAACGGCAATGTTTATTTGGAGAAATTGTAAAAGGGGAAATGGAATTAAATGATGCGGGATAAATGGTTACAAAATGGTATCGTGAATTGGAAAATAAATTCCCGGACATAAAACACGATACATTTATATGGATACAGCAACTACGTAGTTATGATTTATTATTAACCAAATTTTCAAATAGTTACTATATTATCTGATCGCTACAGATTTTAACTAAGTGACGTGAGGTCTGTATTGGACTGGGGATGAGGGGGATGGAATATCTCAATATAGATTGCTTCGATGTGTTGTATTTCAGCTTCGCTCAGCATACTGAATTCCTTCTCTTTTGCTCTTTTGGACAACCTGCCTTCTCCCTGTTCAAGGAACCGTACTAACAAAGCGATCATCTTATCAGGCATATCGTAAGTATATTTGATCTCTTCCTTAAACCGGTCGTAATGATGCAGATATTCCACTTCACGCGGGATGATCTCCCTGATGGTCTGTTCTACGCAACTGTAAAGAAATTCCGCCATTTTCGTAGCATCGAAAAACCTGTACAGGTCGATGGTGTCATTAAGCACTTCCACATTGTTATCCGGGGTGGGTCTCCATTCGATCAGTTCCAGCCTGGGTCGTGAATATTCTTCCAGCACTTCACGGTATTCGGACATACGCTCCAGGATAGTTGCAGATACAGGGAATATCAGGTTTTGTTTGGCAAACCCTTTTCGGGCCAGGATATGATGGATCAAATAGCGGTGTATCC
>WFSC01000115.1 GCA_015486185.1 Bacteroidales bacterium
GGAACAGACAGGACAATTTCATCTTATTTTATGTTAACAGGCCATCCATCATCATAGGGAAACATCAGAATTTCTTCCGGGAAGTAAATCAGAAATTTTTGGGAAAACATCCGGTACCGGTTATACGCCGGCTTACCGGTGGTGGCACCGTATATCATGACCGGGGAAACCTTAATTTCAGCTTTATCCTCAATGGTCAGCCTGGTAAACTGGTGAATTTCGGTAAATACATACAACCTATAGTCGCTTTTATCCGGAGCCTTGGCATCCCGGCCGAAACAGATGAAAGAAATAATATCAGGATCCTTGGTAAAAAGATATCCGGTAATGCCGAACATATTTTCAAAAACAGGGTGCTGCACCATGGGACGCTCCTTTTTGATACCAACCTGCAGCTTCTGGAGGAAGCCCTGCACCCCAATCCTGAACAGATATCGGATAAGGCCATATCATCACAACGCAGCGGGGTAACCAATATCATAAAATACATAAAAGATCCGGTGGAATTTGTCTGGTTCAGGGAAAAACTTATCGCCTGGTGTATGGATCATTTTATTCCCTGTAAAAAATATGGGTTTATGCCGGAAGAGAAAGATCAAATTGAGAAACTGGTAAAAGAAAAATATGACACCTGGGAATGGAATGTGGCTTATTCCCCGGCCTGTACCCTTGCTAAAATGATCCGGTTTGCAGGAAAGACTTTCCCGGCACAGATTGAATTAAAAAACGGAAGGATCAGAAACATTTCTTTTTCCGGAGAAAATCCGGCGATCCCGGATCTCAGAAAACAGGCCAGACAGTTTTACGATCTTCCTTATAGAAAAGAAGATTTAATAAGGGCCGCGGAGCTGTTATGGGAAGAAGGAAAAGTTTCCGTAATTTCGTCACAGGATTGGATTCGCTTTCTTTTTGAGTAAAAAAGGAAAAAATAATGGCTGCTCCGGTTAAGATAATGGATATTTTCAGGTCTCTTTGGATTTATCTTTTTGTCATTGTTTCCATGCCCTTGTGTTTTGTCGTATCATTCTTTATCTGGATGGTTACGTTCCCTTTTGACAGGAGATTGAAGGTGCTGCACGCTTTTACCTGTTTTTGGGCTTCGTTATATACCTGGGTCGCTCCGTTTTGGAAAGTATTGATTGAGAACCGTGACAGGATCGACCGTAAAAAAGTATATGTGATAGTGTCCAATCACCAGTCTATGCTGGATATTCTTGTATTATACCGCCTGTTTGCCCATTTTAAGTGGGTCAGTAAGATCGAGAATTTTAAGATACCTGTTGCCGGATGGAATATGAGTATGAACAGGTATATCCGGTTGCGGCGCGGAAAAAAAAGCAGCATTCTGCATATGATGGAAGACGGAAGGAAGATGTTGATCAGCGGCTCGTCATTAATGATCTTCCCCGAAGGGACCCGTTCGGTAACGGGAAATATCGGCCGCTTCCATGAAGGCGCCTTCCGTTTGGCAAAAGATACGCAAAAGCCTGTGCTTCCTGTCGTCCTGGATGGAACAGGTAAAGCCTTGCCCAAACACGGTTTTTTTATGAAAGGAAAACATCATATGACCGTCAGGGTCCTTGACGAAATACCACCGGATTTTTTTGCGGATATGACTGCCCGTGAACTTATGGATTACACCCGGGATCTGATGATCAAAGAACTCCAAAACATGAGGAACAGGAGCAGGCAATCTGGTAATATGGGTTAAAGAAAGCATGGAATAACAAGGTTTTCGTTGAAAATTCGTGTGTATTGTTGAAAAACAATTCTTCCGGTCACAGGGTATTTCCTTATCTTTGCAAAAAATTAAAATTGTACCGGAGGAATTTATGACAGCAACCTATTCGGAAGACACTATCAAGACGCTTGACTGGAGAGAACATATCCGGCATCGTCCGGGTATGTACATCGGGAAGCTCGGTGACGGATCTTCACAGGATGACGGGATCTATGTTTTGCTGAAAGAGGTGATGGACAACTCGGTGGATGAATTCATGATGGGATTCGGGAAAAAAGTAGGGGTGACCATCCAGGATAAAAAGGTTACGGTACGTGACTTTGGCAGGGGCATCCCCCTGGGTAAACTGGTTGAGGTAGCCTCGAAAATGAATACCGGCGCCAAATATGATTCAAAGGTATTCAAGAAATCGGTCGGACTGAACGGGGTGGGGATCAAAGCGGTCAATGCCCTTTCTTCCGAATTTATCATCAAATCATATCGTGAAAAGGAAGTGCATGAAGTGCGTTTTGCAAAAGGAAAACTGGTAAAGGATGTTCCGGTAACCACTTCTGATGAACCGAATGGTACCTGTGTGAGCTTCATCCCGGATGAGGAAGTTTTCGGCAAATACCATTATGTTTCCGAATATGTGGAGACCATGCTGATGAACTACGTTTTTCTTAATGCCGGACTGCTGATCGAATTTAATGGCCGACGGCTGGTCTCCAAAAACGGATTGCTGGACCTGCTGAATGAGAATCTTTCACAACCGGGATTATATGAACCTATTCATCTGAAAAACGGTGATCTGGAGATCGCTTTCACGCATGGTAACCATTACGGTGAAGAATATTATTCCTTTGTCAATGGTCAGCACACTACCCAGGGAGGCACCCATCAGGCCGCTTTTCGTGAGGCCCTCGTAAAAACAATCCGGGAGTTCTATAAAAAAGATTTTGATGCATCCGATATCAGAGCTTCCATCATTGCTGCTATAAGTATTAAAATCGAAGAACCGGTTTTTGAGTCCCAGACCAAAACCAAGCTGGGCAGTAAAAACATGGGACCCGAGGGTCCCGGTGTACGGAATTATATCATCGATTTTTTAAAGAAAAACCTGGATGATTACCTGCATAAGAACCCGGAGACAACAGATATACTGCTAAAAAAGATCCTGGAATCGGAAAAAGAGCGCAAAGCCATCTCCAGTATTAAGAAGATAGCCCGCGAACGTGCAAAGAAAGCGAGTCTTCATAACAAAAAACTCCGCGATTGCCGTGTTCATTATAACTCAAAAGATGAGAGACGCCTCGAAACCACCATCTTTATCACCGAGGGCGATTCGGCCAGCGGGTCCATAACCAAATCCCGTGATGTAGAGACACAGGCCGTGTTCAGCCTGAAGGGAAAACCATTGAACACATTCGGATTGACAAAAAAGATTGTGTATGAAAACGAAGAATTCAACCTGCTGCAGTCGGCATTGAATATTGAAGACGGACTCGAAAATCTGCGGTATAACAATGTTGTCATTGCTACCGATGCCGATGTGGATGGTATGCATATCCGCCTGTTGTTGCTGACTTTTTTTCTTCAGTTTTTCCCCGATCTGGTCAAGCAGGGACATTTGTATATCCTGCAGACCCCCTTGTTCAGGGTCAGGAATAAAAAGGAAACCAAATATTGCTATTCGGAGGAAGAAAAAGAAAAGGCAGTCAAATCGCTGGGGAAAAATACTGAGATTACCCGTTTCAAAGGATTGGGAGAAATATCCCCCGGAGAGTTTAAATATTTTATCGGAAAAGATATACGCCTGGATCCGGTACGTTTGCGAAAGGATGAATCGATAGATAAATTTCTCAGTTTTTATATGGGTAAGAACACCCCTGACAGGCAGGAGTTTATCATCAATAACCTGCGTGTCGAGGAAGATCTGGTGGAAGCATAAGGAAGGATGATCGTTGAAAGATGATCGTTGAATGTTGAGCTATGGAAGAAAAGAACGGAATGAAAGACGAGGAAAGAAAAGATACACAAAAAGAACAGGATACACAGGAAGAAATCATCACGGATCCGGCCGTAGCGGGAGAATTGCCTTTAAATACGGAAGGTGACGCCGGGGGTGACGACCTGATCAAGGTGGCTCATCTGTCCGGGATGTATCGTGACTGGTTTCTGGATTATGCCTCTTATGTGATCATGGAGAGGGCGGTTCCCAATGTCGTGGATGGGCTGAAACCTGTCCAGCGTCGCATCCTGCATGCCATGAAACAACTGGATGACGGACGGTATAACAAAGTCGCCAATATTATAGGTCATACCATGCAATACCACCCCCATGGCGATGCTTCCATCGGGGATGCATTGGTGCAACTGGGCCAGAAGAATCTGCTGATAGACA
>WFSC01000116.1 GCA_015486185.1 Bacteroidales bacterium
GGGGTGGCCTATGGGTCGGATGTGCAAAAGGTTGAAGAGGCTTTGCTTTCATGTGCACAAGAGCATCCGCGTATTTCCAAAACCATGAAGCCCAAGGTGCGGTTTGAGGATTTTGGAGATTCATCCCTGAATTTCCAACTTTATTTTTATACCGAACACGGTTTCCGGGTAGAATGGATCAAAAGTGATCTAAGGCATTGTATCGACCGAAAATTCCGGGAAGCAGGTATTGAAATTCCTTTTCCGCAAAGGGATGTATATATCAAACATCCGTTGAAATGATTTCCAGCCTTTTGTAATCTGAATAATCGTTGATTCTCAGTTCATCGTTCAACGATCATCCTTTGTCCACCGTAGCCGGTGGCGGAGGTGGAGTTCATCGATCCTTACTCTCCGTTCCATCCTGCTATTCTTGCCAGGATCCACCACATGGCATATGCTTTCCGGTTAGCAGTGATATGCTGGGTATTGTGGGCTCCGTATGTTACACTGCCTCCCGGGGCGGATTTGTTTTCGTACCAATCCTGTCCCAGGGTATGGGCATTTTGCCAGTCTTCATAGAAATTTCCGCCATAAGCACTTGAATTCCCGTTGTCTCCGGTATCTTCCCAATAGTTATCATTCATATCATGCGTGTCGATGCTGTAATAATCCAGGCAGAAATGCTTGTTCTTATTGCAATAGTCTATGATCAGGTCTGCCTGGTTCCTGGGTTTTCCGTCACCTACGTTATCATTGACATTTGCATGACCGGTCATAAAAATAAATGTGACGGGGTTTTTCCTTTGACCTGTACCTGTTCCGATCTTTGATCCTCCAGGACCGTATTCCGAGATCAGGGAATCCATCCCGGGCAAATAGTTCTGTGTAACATGATGACCGGCTATATTACACCACGACCACATAACGACATTGATATCTGCATTTTCCGGGTCATCAAGGAAATTACGTGTAGCCTGGATAAAAGCGGTTTCGTTACGGCTCAGGTCAGAAGCATCTACTCCCGGGGCAGCGTATGAGGCAAGAGCATAGTCATGAAAGTCCAGTTTCCCGGTTTGGGGATTATTGTTCGTAATGCCGAACTTAACATTATCACCTTCTTTATAATCGGGCAAACCGAACATTCCTCTGGAAACATGTGTGCCATGAGAAGTATGCTGGTAAGCAATATGCAGGGTGGTACGGGCTTTGTTTATGTATTCGTCGGGGATAGAACGCAGTACAGATTCTTTGGCAACAGTGTAACCGGCAATGAACTGAGTACCGGCAGAAGGACCCGGGTTGTCATTCTTCGAACAGGAAAACAGGAATGATAAACCGGTTAAGATCACAAAAAGAACAGATACCTTTGTTTTCATAAGGATGAAGGTTTTGGTTATGCCATTTTTAACGTAGTCGCCGGTGCTATGTTACACCGGCGGTCCCATAATTTCTTTTAAGGTAATGAATATCACCGGATCAGGGTAAGATAACACAGGATCACGAGGACTTTTTATCCTTTTTCTTTTTGAAAAGGTCACTGGCACGGGATTCTTCTCCCCGGATGATACGTTTTATGTTCGAGCGGTGTGTATAGATCAGGAGAAGGGCTACCAATATGGAAAAGATGATCAGGGAGGTATATTGTGTTTTGAGAATAAAGGTTACGGATATGGGAAACATGATGCCTGCAGAGATGGAGCCCAGTGAAATATAATTGAAAGCGATCACAACAATCACATAGACCCCTAAGCTTATCAGTGTGGCCAACGGGGCAATAGCAAGAGCTACGCCAAGGAAGGTAGCCACCCCTTTTCCTCCCTTAAAGCGGGCATAAACCGGAAAAATATGACCCAGGGCAGCGATGGTACCCAGAATAAGTTCCTGGGTCATAAAAGCATCAGATGGTTCCGGGAATATTTGTGCATAATGAGCCAGCCTGACTGAGATATAACCTTTGAATGCATCAAATAACAGGACAGAGATGCCCGCCTTCCATCCCAGGGTTCGAAATGTATTGGCAGCACCGGCATTACCGCTACCATACTCACGGATGTCCAAATGAAAGAAGATTTTGCCGATCCATACGGAAGAAGGGATGGAACCGATCAGATAGGCGGCAAGGATGAGTAACGCATAATAAAAACCGGTCATGAGAGAAAAGTTATTTAATACAAAGTAAATAAAAATTATAAAATGTGAGAACAATGACTGTTGTCAGGACAGGTTAATACGAGGAAAAATAAAATTTGTCAGGGCAGATTAGTAACGTGTTCGTTGTTTTGTTCGGGGTTATAGTCATAGGGAGGAGAATATAAATACAGAGAATATGTCGAATGTTGTAAACATACGACATATTATTAAAAAAGAAGAGCAGACCGAAAATCTGCTCTATTTTTGTTATAATTTTTTAACAGAGAATGCCTTTATCCTAGAACAGGTGCATATCATCCAGTACATCCATTACCTCGCGTACGGCTTTGGCAGATGCGTTCAGTAATTCTCTTTCTTTATCATCGAGTTCGACTTCAATGATCTCTTCGATACCATCCTTACCCAGTTTAACAGGTACGCCGATATAAATATCTTTAAGTCCGTATTCCCCTTTCAGATAAGCACAAACGGGCAACACCCTTTTCTGGTCTTTGACAATGGCTTCGACCATCTGGGCTATGGCAGCACCCGGTGCATACCAGGCCGAGGTACCCAGGAGCTTTACGATCTCTCCACCACCGCCCTGTGTCCTTTTGACGATTGCGTCTAATTTATCCCGGGACATCAGTTGTGTTACCGGGATGCCCCCGATGGTAGTATAACGGGGCAGCGGTACCATGGAATCGCCATGACCGCCCATCAACAGGGCCTGTATATCTTTTGGTGAAACATTCAGTTCCTGAGCGATAAATGAACGGTAGCGGGCCGTGTCCAGCACGCCTGCCATACCAAAGACCTTGGAGGTATCTTTTTTGGATGCCAGGTGGGCTGCATAGGACAGTACGTCCAGAGGGTTGGTAACCACGATGATGATGGCATCCGGAGAATATTTTATAACATTTTCGGTAACGGATTTTACGATGGCGGCGTTGGTGCCGATCAGGTCATCCCTGCTCATGCCCGGACTTCTGGGCTTGCCGGATGTGATGACAACTACTTCCGAACCTGCTGTTTTGGAATAATCGTTTGTACTTCCCGTAATCCTGGTGTCAAACATCTGAACAGGGGAGGACTCCCACATGTCCAGGGCCTTTCCTTCTGATTGGTTTTCTACGATGTCTAAAATGACGACTTCGTTAACAATGTCTTTTTCAGCGATGACATTAGCTACAGTGGCACCTACGTGGCCTGCTCCGATAACTGATACTTTCATGGTTTTTTCTTTTTAAGGTTAATGAATAAATAATAGTTTTTCTTTTTGGAAACAAGGCGGTGCCTTGTCTTTACATCTTTAATATTTATAGGTTTTCCTGGGCATCAACTACTGCCATAGCGGTCATATCCACGATTTCCTGTACCGAACAACCCATCTGCAATACATGAATGGGTTTGTTGATACCCATCAGAATAGGTCCGATAGCTTCCGATCCTCCGATCTCCTGCATCATCTTATAAGCGATATTGCCGGCATTCAGCGATGGGAAAATGAGTGTATTGACTTTATGATCTACCAGTTTGGAGAATGGGAAGATCGACTTTTGAAGTTCTTCATTCAGGGCAAAATTGGCTTGCAACTCCCCATCCACGATCAGGTCAGGATGTTCCGTATGGAGGATATTCACTACCTTGCTCATAATTTTGGGTGTTTCTCCCCGTTGGGCAGAACCAAAGTTCGAGTAGGAAACCAGGGCAATATGCGGCTCGATATTAAATTTCGTAACTTGTTCTGCTGTTAATAGGGTGATATCCACAAGCTCTTCCGCCGTTGGCAGAATATTGACGGTTGTGTCCGCAAAGAAGTAGGGTCCTTTGGGTGTCATCATGATGTACATACCGGCAATGGTACGTACACCGGATTGGGTACCGACGATTTGAAGGGCTGGCCGGATGGTATCTGTGTATTTGCTTTCATAACCTGAAATAAATGCATCTGCATCACCTGTTTCAACCATCATTACGCCAAAATAATATGGATTATGGATCAGACTCTCAGCTTCATCAAGGGTGATACCTTTGCGTTGTCGTTTTTCAAAAAGTACCTTTGCATACCTTTTTCTGACTCTTGCTTCGACCGAAGAATGTGGATTGATGGTTCTTATTCTTTTTAACTCAAGATTATTTTCTTCGATGATTTTTTTGATCTTTTTGGTATCTCCCAGAAGAACAGGTTTGGCAATGCCTTCCAGGTAAACGATTTCTGCAGCTTTCAGAACGGTGAAATTATCAGCATCAGCAAAGACAACACGTTTAGGTGATTTTTTGGCCTTATTGGTAATGAAACGGATCAGTTGGTTTTCGTTACCCAGTCTTTTGTTCAATTCATTACGATAGGCGTCCCAGTCTTTTATTTTCTTTCGTGCCACTCCCGTTTCAACGGCTGCTTTGGCGACAGCCAGTGCAACATGAGAGATTAGCCTTGGATCCAATGGTTTAGGGATAATATAGTGCCTTCCGAAGGTGAGGTTCTTGGTATTATAAGCAATATTTACGACTTCAGGTACCGGTTGTTTGGCCAGGTCGGCCAATGCTCTTGCAGCGGCTTTTTTCATTTCTTCATTGATAGCACGGGCACGTACGTCGAGTGCTCCCCTGAAGATAAAAGGAAAGCCCAAAACGTTGTTTATCTGGTTCGGATAGTCTGAACGGCCTGTTGCAAAAATAATATCCTTTCTGGCAGCGATGGCTTCTTCATAGGAGATTTCCGGAACGGGATTGGCCATGGCAAAAACGATAGGATCCTTGGCCATGCTTTTCAGCATTTTGGGTGTAAGAACACCTGCTACCGATAACCCCAAAAACACATCTGCTCCCTTGATAGCTTCTTCAAGGGTGTCAATATCCCTGTCGGTAGCAAACATTTTTTTGTACTTATTGAGATCTTTTCTCTTCTTATTAATGACCCCCTTGCTGTCAACCATAACTACATTTTCTTTTTTCAGCCCGAAAGATATATACAATCTGGTACAGGATATTGCAGCAGCTCCGGCACCATTGACGACCAACTTGAGGTCTTCAATCTTTTTTCCGTTCAATGCCAATGCATTGAGTAATCCGGCAGAAGAAATGATGGCTGTTCCATGCTGGTCATCATGCATTACCGGGATATCAAGAGCTTCTTTCAGCCGGTCTTCAATTTCAAAACATTCGGGTGCTTTAATGTCCTCCAGGTTAATGCCGCCGAAAGTGGGTGCAATAAGTTTGACTGTTTCCACGAATTTGTCAACATCTTTGGTATTTACCTCAATATCAAAAACATCCACATCACCAAAAATCTTGAACAGTAAACCTTTTCCTTCCATAACAGGTTTCCCCGCTTCAGGCCCGATATCTCCCAAACCCAGAACAGCCGTACCGTTGCTAATTACGGCTACCAGGTTTCCTTTGGCTGTGTATTTATAAACATCTTCCGGTTTCCTGTTGATCTCAAGACACGGATCCGCGACACCAGGTGTATAGGCCATAGAGAGATCGCGTTGTGTACTGTGCGGTTTTGTTGGTATTACTTCGATTTTTCCCGGACGTCCTTTACTATGATATTCAAGAGCATCCTTTTTGCTTATTTTGGACATGAGTTATTATTTTATTTTTGTTTAAATATACACAAATCTATGAATTATTATGAAGTAAAAGAATGATAAATATACACCGTTCCATATGTTTTACGATAGTTTTTTTATATCAGGTTGTAAAACATATAAATGGATAGTACAAAAAAACAAATATTGTTCTAAATTTAAGGTTTTGTATAAAAGTTGTTTGATTTTTTTAATTTATTAATAACCAAAAAATAATAGAAGTATGTCAACATTAAAACAGAAATTACAGGAAAAAATTGAAGGTTGGCGTCCCCGTACAACCAAACTGGTAAAGGAATATGGAGACGTCAAACTGGGAGAAGTATCTATTGGGCAAGCCATTGGTGGTATGCGTGGTGTAAAATGCCTGGTTACGGATATCTCTTATCTGGATCCGTATGAGGGAATTCGCTTCAGAGGATATACCATCCCGGAGGTATTGGAAAAATTACCGAGAGTATCCGGCAATGATTATCCTACGGTAGAATCCTTTTTCTATCTCTTGCTTACGGGTGATATTCCGACGGAAGAACAGGCTGCAGAAGTTGTCGGGGAGTTTAAGTCCCGGGCAAAGGTTCCGCAATATGTTTTTGATATATTGAATGCCATGCCGGCGGATACTCACCCGATGGTGATGTTCTCAGCGGCCATTCTTTCTATGGAAAAAGAATCCATTTTTGCCAAAAAATACAAAGAAGGCATCAGTAAGATGGATTACTGGGATTCTACTTATGAAGATGCCATGAACCTATTGGCAAAACTTCCGGAGATAGGTGCTTATATTTACAGAAAAAAATTCAAGGGAGGAGACATCATTGCTCCGGATCCCAATCTTGATTTTGGTGCCAATTTTGCCCATATGATGGGAGTACCTTCTCCTTATGATGAACTTTCCCGTCTGTATTTTATTCTGCACAGCGATCATGAGAGCGGAAATGTCAGTGCCCATACCGGACACCTGGTAGCCAGTGCCCTGTCGGATGTATATTATGCGATATCAGCTATGATCGACGGACTGGCAGGACCATTGCACGGACTGGCCAATGAAATGGTACTTCGCTGGATACAGGGTGTGATGGAAAAAATGGGAGGGAAAGTGCCAGATGAAGAAGAAATGAAAAAGTTTGTCTGGGACACCCTGAATTCAGGACAGGTAATCCCCGGTTATGGTCATGCCGTACTCCGGAAAACCGACCCCCGGTATATGGCACAGCGGGAATTTTCACTGAAACATCTGGCTGATGATCCTATTTTTGCGTATGTGGATATATTATTTAAGGTAGTGCCAGACATCCTTAGGGAACAGGGTAAGGCAAAAAATCCGTGGCCCAATGTGGATGCTCAGTCTGGTGTTATACAATGGCATTACGGTGTGCGTGAATATGATTTCTATACCGTGCTTTTTGGTATAGGCCGTTCACTGGGTGTTTTATCCAATATTATTTGGGACAGGGCTTTGGGCTATCCCATCGAACGTCCGAAATCGGTTACAACAGCTATGCTGGAAGAAGTGGCTGGTATCAAATAAACCGAACGGTCCAATAAAAAAAATCCGCAGAAATTATCTGCGGATTTTTTTTATTGATTGGGGATCTACTGCTTTTGCATTTCTTCCTTTACAGCAGCCTGGGCAGCAGCCAGACGGGCAATAGGCACCCGGTAGGGAGAACAACTGACATAATTCATACCTACGCGATGGCAGAATTCGACGGAAGAAGGTTCTCCGCCATGCTCACCACATATACCTACTTTCAGATTAGGCCGTGTGCTCCGTCCCTTTTTGATGCCGATCTCGATCAATTGTCCGATGCCTTCCTGGTCCAGCACCTGGAAAGGATCATTTTTCAGGATCCCTTTTTCTAAATAAACAGGCAGGAATTTACCGGCATCATCCCGTGAGTAACCAAATCCCATCTGGGTGAGGTCATTGGTGCCAAATGAGAAAAATTCGGCAGATTGGGCAATTTTATCAGCCACAAGTGCAGCACGGGGGATCTCGATCATCGTGCCCACCATGTAGTCAATGCGGTCTCCTTTTTCTTCAAAGACCTTTTCTGCCGTAGTCCTGATGATGTCTTCCTGCATCTTCATTTCCTCATAGGTACCTGTAAGTGGAACCATGATCTCCGGCCTGGCATTAATGCCTTTGGCTTTCAGGTTAAGGGCTGCTTCAATGATTGCCCGTGCCTGCATTTCTGTTATCTCAGGATAAGTATTTCCCAGACGGCATCCGCGGTGTCCCAGCATCGGATTGAATTCTTTCAGCGATTCCACTTTTTCTTTGATCTTTTCTATGCTGACACCCATTTCTTCAGCCATTTGCTTTTGGTTTTCTTCTTCATGAGGAACAAACTCATGCAATGGCGGGTCAAGCAATCTTACTGTTACGGGAAGGTCGTGCATAACTTCAAAGATACCTTCAAAGTCGCCACGTTGAATAGGAAGCAGTTTATCCAGTGCTTTTCTCCGTCCGGCTTCATCATCGGCCAGGATCATTTCACGCATGGCAATGATACGGTCCCCTTCAAAGAACATATGTTCGGTACGGGTGAGGCCGATACCCTTTGCACCGAAATTACGGGCTACTTCTGAGTCGTGGGGCGTATCAGCATTGGTACGAACATCCATGCGGGTATATTTATCGGCCAGTTCCATCAATTCGCCAAAATAGCCACTGAGTTTGGGGTCGATAGTATCTATTTTACCTTCATATACTTCGCCGGTGGTTCCGTTCAGGGAGATCCAGTCACCTTCTTTCCAAACTTTATTTCCTGCTTTCATGACCCGTTTTTTATAATCTATTTGTATGTTTCCGGCACCTGAAACGCAACATTTTCCCATGCCACGTGCAACTACGGCAGCGTGAGATGTCATTCCGCCACGAGCGGTCAGAATTCCTTCGGCAGCATGCATTCCCCGCAAGTCTTCGGGTGAAGTCTCGATACGTACCAGCACTACCTCTTCTCCCTTTTTTGCCCATTCTTCTGCTTCGTCAGCAAAGAAGACGACACGGCCAGTAGCGGCTCCCGGAGAAGCCGGCAAACCTTTTGCTATTACATTGGCTTTTTGAATGGCATTTCCGTCAAATACCGGGTGCAGCAATTCATCCAATTTGTTGGGTTCTACCCGTAACAAAGCTGTTTTTTCATCGATCATGCCTTCATGCAGCATATCCATGGCGATCTTTACCATAGCCTGACCGGTTCGTTTCCCGTTTCGTGTTTGCAGTAACCACAGTCTGGCTTCCTGAATGGTGAATTCCATGTCCTGCATGTCTTTGTAATGTTTTTCCAGTTTATCCTGGATCTCATAAAGCTCCCTGTATATTTCGGGCATGGTTTCTTCCAGTGACGGGTATTTGGTACGTCTCTCTTCCTCGGAAACACCTGCCAGTTTTGCCCAGCGGAGTGATCCTTCTTTTGTGATTTGCTGAGGGGTGCGGATGCCGGCCACCACATCTTCTCCCTGTGCGTTGATCAAATATTCCCCGTTGAATATTTTTTCTCCGGTAGCGGCATCCCGTGTGAAGGCCACCCCGGTAGCAGACTTATTACCCATATTACCGAAAACCATGGCCTGTACGTTCACGGCTGTACCCCATTCATCAGGTATTTTATTCAATTTACGATAAAGAATGGCCCTCTCGTTGTTCCAACTGTCAAAAACAGCCATGATAGCACCCCACAATTGTTCCCAGGGATCATCCGGAAAGTCTTTTCCTGTCTGGTCTTTTACGGCTTTTTTGAACTTTTCTACAAGTTCTTTCAGTTCCGCTACATCCAACTCTGTGTCAAGGTTAACGCCTTTCTTTTCTTTTACTTCATCAATAATCTTCTCAAACGGATCAATTTCTTCTTTTGAAGAGGGTTTCATTCCGAGAACCACATCCCCGTACATTTGTACGAAACGACGATAGGAATCCCAGGCAAACCGTTCATTGTCGGTCTTTTTCGTAAGGCCTACCACAGCATCATCATTCATGCCGAGGTTCAATACGGTGTCCATCATGCCCGGCATGGAAACGCGTGCTCCTGAACGTACGGAAACCAGGCAGGGATTTTCCTTGCTGCCGAATTTGGTGCCCATGATCTTTTCTATATGGGCTATTCCGTTTACAACATCATCCCTGATCAGCTCTACAACCTTGTCTCTGCCCAGGGTGTTATATTCTGTACATACTTCTGTAGTGATGGTAAATCCGGGAGGAACAGGTACTCCGATCCGGCTCATTTCAGCCAGTCCTGCTCCTTTACCGCCAAGCAGATTTCGCAATTCTGCGCTTCCTTCAGCCTGCTTGTTGCCAAATGTGTAAACTCTTTTTTTCTGAGACATAATCTGGTAATTTTTAATTAGTTAAGTCATTATAAACAAAAATTGTCCAAAGGTAATAAAAATGTATTCGTTAAAGAAATAACAAATTCAATTTA
>WFSC01000117.1 GCA_015486185.1 Bacteroidales bacterium
GAAAGGATTTCATGGCGTCGAATGGACATACCATTTCCCGGAAAGAAAATATTCTATGAAATTAAAAGATGCTGACTTCGGCCAGATCAGAACCTTTACCGAAGCTAATTACTATTTGCCTCTTGGCTTAGACAGACTGGCTGATAATCCTAACCTGATTGAGAATCCGGGATATTAATATGATTAATTGAATAATAAAAAAAAAGAGAACACTCAGAAAATAAAGAACTGCACCTTTTCCCTGACAATAGAACGTATTGATTATCTTCCGGTATAATCAGTACAGGTTTGTTAATGTTAAGGGTAAATGTTGTGGTTCTTTGTTTTTGATTATTCGTTTTACAAGTCGAACGGTATAATCCAATACAACACCATTTTGCATTTGCAACCCGTTAGCATCAAATATCCACAGTTACAAAAGGGAAGGAATCTGTCACTACTGCTCCTTTACATTATTCTTGTCTCCTGTTCGCAAGGCAAGGTCTATTATATAGATGCTGTTAACGGGAATGACAATAACTCAGGACACTTTCCCGGATCAGCCTGGATAAGCCTTGCAAAGGTAAACCAAACTGTTTTCCAGCCCGGTGATAAGATATTGTTCAAGGCCGGGGACACCTGGACGGGACAACTCGAACTGAAAGGTAGCGGAACACCCCGGGCTCCTATTCAGATAAATCGATATGGAAAGGGTAAGAATCCCGCAATACACGGCAAGGGAGGCAGGCGATACACGCTTCTTCTTAAAAATATTGAATACTGGGAGATACGCAATCTTGAGATCACCAATACCGGCAAAGATACGGTACCCGGGCGAGGCGGTGTTATGATTCTGGCCGGGAATTTCGGCGATTGTCACCATATTGTACTCGACAGTCTGGAGATCCATCATGTGAACGGTAGCCTGATCAAGAAAAAGGGAGGAGGCAGTGCCATTTACTGGAGAAACTATGGCGACTCGGTTAAAACACGTTTTATTGACCTTCAGATCACCAACTGTCATCTTCATCACTGTACCCGCAACGGCATCGTTTCCGGTGGTTACAGCAACCGCAGCAAATGGTATCCCAGCCTGAAAGTTGTGATCCGGAACAATCTGCTGGAACAGATACCGGGCGACGGTATCGTACCCATAGGTACCGACGGAACCCTTATTGAATACAATGTAATGAGGGATTGTCCCGATGTGCTGCCTGGCAGTGAGGCTGCAGCAGGTATCTGGCCCTGGAGCTCCGACAACACCATCATTCAGTTTAATGAAGTATCAGGCCACAAGGCCAAATGGGACGGCCAGGGCTTTGACTCAGACTGGAACAGTCAAAATACGATCATCCAGTACAATTACAGTCATGACAACTATGGAGGGTTCCTGCTGGTATGTAACAACGGGAACAATATCCATACAACACGAAACATCGGTACCCTTAACACGATTGTCAGATATAACGTCAGCATCAACGATGGGATCCGGCCCTATGAGACAGGGCGGAAAGACTGGTTCTCTCCCATTATGCATATTACCGGCCCGGCAGATAACACCCGTATCTATAACAATGTTTTTATTATTTCCCCGAAAACCTCCGGACAAGGTGATAACAGGATTGTAGTGATGAACAACTGGGGCGGCCCCTGGCCGAAGAATACCTTCTTCGCCAACAATATTTTTTACGCGAAAGGCACGGCATCTTTTCTGTTTGCAGGAGATAGCAATACTGTCTTTTCAAATAATTGTTTTTTTGGTAACTTTGAGAAGCTGCCAAATGATAAGGCAGCAGTATTTAAAGATCCTGGATTTAAAAATGTCAATGCCCGGGGGGAGGGTTTCGAAGTGTTGAAAAACTTTATGCTTATAAAGAATTCACCCTGCAGAGGTGCCGGAATGAAGATAAATGCGGATGTCCCGGATCTGTTCGGAAACCGTCCCGGTGATCATCCGGATATTGGCATTGATCAATCATTATGAAACGAACATAAACGCAACGAAGTGTCCATATGACTAAAGTAATTAAAATGTGAAGCATCAGTAAACCGTGTATCAGCTATTAAAACACACATAATTATGAAAAACCTGTCACAACTTAAGGTATATGTCTTGTCATTATTTATGGCAACAGCGATAACCGTTTTTGCTCCGGCAGCTTTTGGAAAATCGAAGCCTGCACCCAAAAAACGTCCCTACATCCTGATGATAACCCTGGAAGATACTTCGCCACAATTTGTCGGATGCTATGGCAACAAGGATGCCCATACCCCGGTAATTGACCAGTTGGCCAGGGAAGGGGTGCGTTTTACCAATGCCTTCTCAACAGGAACGGTTTGTTCTCCGAGCCGTTCAACCATTATTACAGGAGTACGTACTTATAAGATGGGTACCGGCAATCACCGGAGTCATTATCCTATTCCTTCCTATATTAAAGGATTTCCATACTATATGAGAAAAGTGGGTTATTTTACGACGAACCACAAGAAAACCGACTATAATATAGCCAACGAAGCTGCGTTCGACAAGGAGGCCTGGAATGAATGTTCAATTAAGGCCGGCTGGTGGCACAGAAAACCGGGACAACCGTTTTTTTCCGTATTTAACTACATGGATTCGCATCAGTCAAGGACCATGACATGGCCTTACAAGAAATACCAGAGTGATGTGTATGATAAACTTCCGGTGAAGGAACGGATTGCTGATACAGCTTTTGCCATGCCTCCTTTTTACCGTGACAGCCCGGCCATGCGCAAACAGGTGGCACGCGTTTACAATTCGTTGAGACTGACCGATAATGAGGTCGGGGACTTGTTAAAACACCTGGAAGCTGATCACTTACGGGACAGCACTATCATATTTCTTTTTGCCGATCACGGAGAAGGCATACCCCGGGGAAAAACAAACGGAATAGACCTGGGGTACAGGGTTCCGTTTATCATATGGTTTCCGGAGATGTACAAGAACTTATCACCCTGGGGCACAGGCGTTGTTACGGATGAGCTGGTTGATTTTGAAGATCTCGCACCAACTATGCTCAGCCTGGCCGGAGCAAAAATTCCCGATTATCTGAAAGGGAGGATCTTATTGGGGAAAAACCGCTCTAAACCTGTTGATCATTTAATTCTGTCAGAAGACCGTTCCGATAACGGCATTGATATGATACGTAGTGTGACCGATGGAAAATATACATATTCCAGGAATTTTATGCCTTTTATGTACGAAGTTCGCTATATCCGTTATATGGAGGTGGGCGCCATCAAACAACAGATGCGGAAAGATCTCGCAGCAAAAAAATTAGATTCATTACAGGCCGCCTTGTTCGCTCCCCGTCCGGCTGAATCGCTGTATGATATTAAAAATGATCCCTGGCAAACGAAGAATCTGGCAACAGATCCAAAATATGCTCCTGTGCTAAAACGTATGCGCAACTGGTTAAAAGAATCGATCTTAAGTTCACGGGATGTAATGTTCCTCCCGGAATATGAGATTTGGTTGATCTCCAGGCATACTACCCCCTATGAATACCGTTTGGATAAAAAACGGTATCCGCTGGAAAAGATCTATGCTGCCGCATCTTTAGCTGGAGAAAGAGGAAAAGATATTGCAGCAAAACAGGTGAAACTGCTAAACAATGAAAATAAGATCGTAAGGTATTGGGCCATACTCGGTTTAAAATCACAACCGCAGGGTGTATTGAAACCTTACCGGAAAGAGATCATCAATGCCATGAACGACAGCTATCCTCCGGTAGCGGTAACAGCCGCAAGTATCTCTTACGATGTTTTCGGGAGCCGCCAGGGAGAGAACGAACTTAAGAAATATTGTAATGATGATAACTGGTATATCTCATTGATGGGGATCAACTATCTGCTCTATATGAATAAGGATAAAAAAGAACCTTTTGTTAATACCATCAAAAATGTATATGAAGGAAGAAAAGCAAAAGAAAAATCCTTTGCGCTGAATAAAGCCAAAGATAAAATACCGGCTCCCAGAGAAACGGCGCGAGCCTATTCATTTTATAATTACAACGTTGAGGCAGCCTGCATGGATTTTCTGGGCAGTCTGGGACTGGTTCCCAATACTTATCAATACAGAAGATAAAGAAATTACTAATAAAATGGAAATGAATTAATTATAGTTAAGCATATGAAATACATTATTTTAATCAGTTTGTTATTTGGTTTCGGATGCCGGAACCAAAAGGCCGGAATAGTTCCGGGAACTCCTCAGGGGAATACTACTTATTATATTGACAATCAAATCGGCAATGATAATTACAATGGGCTGTCTCCCGAAACGGCCTGGAAAACCCTTTCAAAGGCAGGAAGTGTTAAATATACTAGTGGAGGCAGAATTCTGCTGAAAAGAGGATGCACCTTTCGGGGAAAACTCAAACTAAATGCCACAGGTAGCTCAGATTCACCGGTAGAGGTAAGCGCTTATCCGGAAAATGATACAACGCTCCCACGTCCGGTCATTGATGCCCGGGGCTATCTTGCCGGAATTCAGATTATAAATGGCAGCTATCTTGCAATAAAAAATCTGGAAATCATATCCGATGCCGGAGAATGTTTTGAATCAGGCGCACTCAAAAACAGATATGGAGTTATGGCAGAAGCAAATAACGGGTATCAAAGCAAACATATCATGCTGAAAAACCTGTATATTCATGATATTTTCGCATCAGAACAAGTTCCTTCAGGAGGCCAAAACCCTACTTCTAATATGGGCATGGGCATTTATTTTTTTAGCGATAGGAACGCATCATTGAATGGTATCGTGGTGGATGGGTGCCGGATAGAAAAGACAGGGCATACCGCCATCAAGCTAAAAAACAACAACACCAACCCCGATTTATTTATCAGGAATGTTAAAATATTAAATAACAGCCTGAAGGATATCGGTGGACCAGGCATACAACCCGGTAGGTGCAGGAATGTCCTGGTAAAAGGAAACATTGTGGATCATTCCGGCTCTCTGGTCGATCCGAGAATGCATGGACGGGGCAGTGGTATCTGGCCATGGACATGTGACAGTGTCGTGATTGAATACAACCGCTTTATGTATGCCCATGGAAAGATGGACTCTCATGGCGCTCATATAGATTTCAACTGTAATGATGTGGTTATACAATATAACCTGAGCCTGGAGAATGGTGGAGGATTTGTCGAGATACTGGGCAACAACCATAACTGTGCGTACCGGTACAACATCAGCATCAATGACGGATGGCGCGTAAAAGGAGTTGACGGAGCAAAACAAAACGGAGAAATACTGTTTATCAGTAATTATACCGGTAATAACAATGAAAAGAAAGGCCCATACAACAGTTATATCTATAACAACACCATTTATGTGAAAAGTGATATCGTTTCACATTTCTTCCTGGCCAATACTACTGACGGATTATTAGTCACCAACAATATTTTTTATATCCTGGGAGAAACACAGACATCCGTCAGAAACGGATCCTATGTTCCCGGAGCGGAAATAAAAAATGTAATATTCAAAAACAACCTGTATAAATACGAAGGGACCATTCCTGCCGACTTCCCGGTACAGGACAGCCTCCCTGTTTACGGAGATCCCGGATTTGCCAATCCGGGTGGATTGGATCCTGAAGATTATATTCCGTCAAACACAGCTTTGATCAAAGACAAAGGGATTCCCATAACTAAACTCCCGGGAGACAGTATCGGCCTTAAGATCGGCTTATCGGTACAAAAGGATTTTTTCGGAAATGATATCTCAGGAACACCGGATTTGGGGGCTGTTGAGATAAAATAAATATCCTGAGAAATGTTGTTCTAACATTAAATCATATTTATAGCAGTTGCGGCTTTATGAAAAAAATATTAAAAAAAACATTACTATTTTTTACTCTCCTTTTTGGTATTACCTCTTTAACTCATGCTTCAGATAGCAGGGGAAATGATACGGTCAGAATCTGGGAAGAAAAAATTTCCATACCTACTTATTATGTCAATCCACCTGAGGAATCCCCGATCTTTTTTCAGCATCAATCCTACCAGGGAGCCAGCAGGGTGATATATCCGTATCCGGCACAGGATAATCTTAGCATGAAAAAGGGGCCGAAAGAATATACAGGACTCTTTCTTGAAAACGAGTACATAAAACTATGTGTA
>WFSC01000118.1 GCA_015486185.1 Bacteroidales bacterium
GGTATTTCAACGGGATAAACTATTTTGTGAATTTTTCGTAAAATAATTGCGACCGTTTTCAGTTATTATTTTAAAAATCTCTTATGCCAGGCATCTCTGCGGTTATCATTACCTACAATGAAGAAAAATATATCGGACAATGTCTCGCCTCTTTGAAAGATGTCGCAGATGAGATTGTTGTAGTGGATTCCTTTTCAACGGACAATACACGTGAGATATCTAAAAAACTGGGCGGCAGGGTCCTTCAACATACATTTGAAGGTTACATAGAACAAAAAAACTGGGCCATGCTCCAGGCTAAATATGATCATATCCTTTCTCTGGACGGGGATGAGATGCTGTCAGAGGAACTGAAAAACTCCATACTGAAGGTTAAAAAAAACTGGGATAAAGACGGCTATTATTTTAACCGGCGTAATAATTTTTACGGGAAATGGTTATATCATTCAGGGGAATATCCGGACAGGAAACTGCGATTGGCTGACCGCAGGAAAGCTTATTGGGACGGGGTTAATCCCCATGATAAACTAAGGATCGAAAAGGGGACAAAAACCGGTTTTTTGAAAGGGGACCTGTTACACTATGCCCAGGACACTCCCAAAGAACATATGGACAAGATCAATAAATTTGCCACTATTAGTGCAGGTGAGCTTTACAGGATCAGAGGAAAATCTTCCTGGGCACGTATTTTTTTTAGTCCTGTCTGGAGATTCATATGGAATTATTTTTTCCGTCTCGGTTTTTTGGATGGAAAAACCGGCTTGCAGGTTTGTTATATCAATGCACGACAGAGCTACCTGAAACATTTATATACCAGAAAAGCAGAAAACTATTCTACCTCTTTTTCGTAATTGCCGTCTTCCAATAATTTTGTTTTGGCTTTGTGTCCTGCATGACGCGCCAGTCCGGGTACCGGAGTCCAGAGTTTACTTTTCCCTGTAGCCCAGATATGGGTCCACATGATATGATCTGATCGTTGTATGTCCGCATTATAAAGATAAGGCTCTGATAGCTTTAGTGCATGGAATGTACAGAAAAAGGTGTGGCAGGAAGAGATGGCTGTCCTCCAATGGTGATTATACTCCCAGATAAGCTCCAGCTTGTAGTTGATATATCCCTGACGGATCAGATCCACATCTTTTCCTTTTCCTTTTTTATGAAATTTGAATTTCTTTCCCTGTAAAAACTTTTCCCGGGCATTTTCCTCTTTTTTTCTGTATTTGTCAGCATATCGGTCCGGGTGATCGAAAGGCGAGACAAAGTCGTTCTTATGCTTCCGGGCAAACTGATAACAAAGAGAAAGTGCTTCGGGCTTAAACATATAATCATCTTCTACAAAAAATATTACCTCATCATCTCTCAGGGAAAGATCCCTGACAATATCCATGGAGGTAATATAGAGTGTATAATGCTGGGGTGTGCAGACAGCCCCTGAAACCAGCCGTTTCTTTTGCTCTCTGCTGTTCGTTTCAATCAGCGTGGAAACAAAGTCATATTTTTTCTCCCGGACATGATCTCTCTGGATCAACTCTTTCATCTCTGGTTGCAGACTGTCTCCTATGAGATAAAGTTCAACGGACAGATCCTCCCGGTGTGCCCGCTGAAATACATTGAGATTTTCCATGAAATTATCATAGCATTTCCTTATCGTATCATTGTAATTATGACACCGGTATAAGAAAACAGCTCTGTTCTTTGTTGTACGCCTGAATGCCATCAGATTGACTGATTATGATTTATTTTCCGGTAATATAACATTTTTCGTGTCAAAAAACCACGATCCGTTTTTAATTGACCGGAGATAATATTTCAGAATATTTATATACAAGAGATAATATTTTCTTACAGGTGCCAATGGATAAAAAATAAGTCCCGCCAAAGCGGGCAGGAGGTTTTCCAGGACAAGGGTGTTCAGGACGAGAAAAGTTTGCAAAAGAAAGAGATGAAGCCCTGTAAAATGTTTACTAAAGTAAATATGTCTGGATATGATCACATGTGTCTTGAAGAATGCAGTCAGCCTGACGGTCTTTCGGGTAGTTCCCCCGTGCTGGTGTATGATGACAGGATGACATTGCAATACTACTTTTCCACCCGCATCCCTTGCTCTTCTGCACAGATCAACATCTTCATGATAAAGCCAGAAATCTTCATCCCAGCCGTTAAGCTTGTCGAAAACTTTTCTGTTGATTAGTACTACCGACCCCGAAACCCAATCCGGGAAAATAAATAACTTCCGCTGACATTTTCCTGCCCGGGATTTTCCGGTAACTAAAAGATAAAAGATCCTGATGATATTATTGATCGTCCAGAAAGAAGGGAAAACCCCAAAAGGATTCTCTTTTCTGCCGGCAGGATTTTCCTGTTGGGAAGATAGTATGAAAAAATCAGGATGCTGCCGGGCCAGGTCTAACATGGAAGATATTGGCCGGGGAGCAACCACTGTGTCAGGATTCAGAAACAACAGAAAGTCACCCCTTGCATATCTGGCCCCCAGATTGTTACCGTTGGAAAACCCGTAATTTCCATCATTCTCAAAAAACCGGAACGAAGGATAAAGGTTTATGAATTTTTCAAGCATCCCGTCATGAGAAGCATTATCCACAATGATCACCTCCAAAGAAAAATCTGCCTTCTTCATGGTTTCCTCTAATGAATCAAGACAGATCTTCAGAGGCCCCCATCCCTGATAATTTACTATGATAATGGAGAGATCCATACAACCGGAGCAGAATTATATTTATTTATTTTTTGATAGTAACGCGATCAGATCCGTGTCCGTTTTTTTTACAGCTACAAAATTGGGGCCGATAAAATCTTCGTACTTAAAACGGTAATCCCGGAACTCAACTTTTTTGGGAAATATTTTCCCAACCCGGTATCCGTATTTTTCAAAGAATCTGTAATAATCGATCAGCAAATGTTTGGTCAGAATATTGATATAACCGTATTCAAACTGTATCAGCCTGATCTTTCCTTCCTGTAGTGTGTTTTCAAAACCTTGCAGGCAGTCATACTCCGCCCCTTCCAGATCAAGTTTCATAAAATCAATATAGGAGATATGGTTTTCCCGTACAAAATCATCTCCCCTTATCATTTCAATTTCCATCGTACCGATTGCTTCGTAAGGCACCCCGGTAATATTATAAATGGATGCATGCGTATGGGAAGGATAGATATTTATTTTTTTGATCCCGTTTTCACTGTATAATCCCTTGTTGATAAGATGGACTTTCTTGTCCCCCTGCAGGTTTTCTTTCAGTTGTTCGAATGTTTCCGGGACCGGTTCAAAACAAAATATCTCGGCTTCCTTGTCCACTGAACGAATATTTTTGGTATAGTTTCCGATATTGGCCCCGCCGTCAATAATTATTTCAGGGCCCAATAAAGAGAGTTTTTTCAGGACGGTCAGTTCTCCGTTGCTCTCAATATGATGATTCCGGTTTTCATATATCCGGTTCATGGAGATACCAAATCCGGCTATCCATTTAAAAAGAAGATTGTGAGAGTTGCGTTTGAATATTCTTTTAATCATGTAAAATGGCTTTTAGCACTCCTTTGCGAAGATAGGGTTTTTCTATACGTTTTCTAAAGATCATATATCCTTTTGAAAATCCGATATCGTATCCATAATTCTTCAGCACCGCCGAAAAAATAGCGGCATCCTCCTGACGGTGATAGGTGCACAGGGCGATTTTTTTTATTTTTTTGTTTTCAAGGAGATGTTCCATTCCGGCAAGAACCTCTTTTTCCGCTCCGTCAACATCTATTTTTATAAAATCAAAGGGTTTCCTGTCTCTGAAATATTGATCCAGGGCAACCGTTTGGCCGTTGCTTTTATCAGATACCATTTTTGGTATGATCTCAACCTTGTCTTTCCATGCTTCGAATGTCGCTTCCAGGGCTTTCAACCACAATGGATCAGCCTCAAACAAATAGATCTTCTTTACTTTATCTATAATGTCAATGGAAAAGTTCCCTTCTGCTGCTCCGATATCAACCACTATATCATCTTTGTCCACATTAAAATCATCCGACAGATAACGATGGGGAGATTCTGGGTCCTGCTCCATATAGAGTGAGTTGAAATATCTACGGGCCTGTTTTTTATTGTGTCCGTCTTTATAATAGAGCCGTTTCCCATGATATATCGTATAAAAAAGCCCTTTCTCCCCGTCTTTGGTTACCGGAATATCTCCCGGCTTGTATTTGTGGACAAAATCGTAAGGAAAGACGAATATCCGGTGCTTTTTCAAATACCCGATCACCCGGGCCAGCTCAGGAGTCTGTTCTTCAGGAGAAAGGTTCCTGTAATATCTGAAAATAGACTGTTTGAGGAATTTTTTTTTAATATATTGTTTCAGGCTCATCCATGAATTTTATGCGGTAAAAGTAAACAGTTTCCGTTGTATAAAAAAGTGAGAGAAAATATAAGGGTAAGAAATCATGGATATGAATTACTTTTGTAAAAAAGTTCAGGAATAAGAACAGCTTATGATAAGCAGGGAAGAAGATATAAAAAGGGCACTGGAAATTTTAAAAAACGGCGGAGTGATCCTTTATCCTACCGACACCATCTGGGGTATTGGATGTGATGCTACCAACGAAGAAGCCGTCCGGCGTGTGGCACGGATAAAGAACCGTCCGGAACAGAAAAGTTTTATCATCCTGTTCGGTTCGACAGAGATGCTTCATCGTTTTATGGAAAGAGCATCGCATAGCCGGGAGGTAGAGGTACATCATACGGATCGGCCCACGACATATATCCTTTCAGGCATAACGGGCGTTGCCCCTTCCTTGGTCAGGAATGACGGAACCGTGGGGGTACGCATCCCGGATGATCCGTTTTGCCGGGAATTGATCGGGCAACTGGGAGTCCCTCTTGTATCCACCTCTGCCAATTTTGCCGGCACCCCTCCTCCTTCCTGTTTTGACGAGATCGATCCGTCCCTGCATAAAATAGTAGATTACGTGGTGCAGTGGAAACAAAAAGACCGGACCCCCGCCCGGCCTTCGCGAATAGTGAAAATATTACCGGACGGACAGGAAAAAATAATAAGGGAATGATGTCTTTCACCCTAAGAATAAATTCTCCGGACTTGCTAAATTAAGTGGAAACCAGCGCCTGCCTTGCTTCGCACGCTGTCGCCCAAAGTACGTAAAGGCACAGCGGCGCGAAATTGGGAAACGATTAATACAGTCGAAGCTGCGCTTTGTCCACTCGGGAACCGGGAGGCTCTGTGCTCTGAGCTATATCCTTTAGCTTTTTAGTTTTACCTCCCTGCACAGTTCAACAAACTCTCTCGCCGTTAGCTGTTCGGCTCTCCTGCTCAGGATTTCAAGAGATAAGAGGTTGTCGGGGATATATCCCTTCAGCGCATTTCGCAAGGTCTTGCGGCGTTGGCCGAAAGCTTTTTTTACCAATGTGAGATATTTCCCGTCCGGACAGGGCAACTCTTCCCTTTCATTACGGGTCAGACGGATCACGGCTGATTTTACTTTGGGCCTGGGATAAAAAACCTGTTCATTTACGGTAAACAGATAGTCCACATGATAAAAAGTTTGTAGCAATACACTGAGCAATCCGTAGGTTTTGGTGCCGGAAGGACTCACAAGTCTTTCGGCTACTTCTTTTTGGATCATGGCCACCACTTCGGTTACCCTATCCCTTTTTTCAATGATCCGGAAAAAAATAGGACTGGTAATATGATAAGGGAAATTGCCGATGAGTGCTATTTTTTTATCTTTACTGTCCTCCGGCCAGTGGAAGGTCAAAAAATCTTCCGCAAATATTCTGTCTTCCAATTCCGGGAACCTTTCTTTCAGCCACGCTACAGAATCATGGTCAATCTCTATCAAAAATAGCTTTTCACCGAATTTATTCAAAAGATATTCTGTAAGGACACCCTGGCCGGGACCTATTTCATATATCTGGTCAGCATTTTTACCTTTCAGCATCCCGCAGATCTTTCGTGCTATGTTCCGGTCCTGTAGGTAATTCTGACTGAGCGCTTTCTGAGGTTTATGAAACATAATGTGCTTTTCAGGCGCTTAAAAATACTGCTTTTTTACCATTTTTCTCAGGTAAAATGATAAACGTTCACAGAAAAGGAGAGTGCTTTTATCAAATAAAGGTTGACAATTAATTTTTTTTTATATAATATTGTATAAGTCTTTAATAATTAACATCCCATGAAACATTTCAACCCTTTTCTATTTTTTCTGATTTTATTTATGGTTGCCGGAATGGCCTTATCACAGGCACAGCAAACGCTGCCGGCAACCGGAGGAAAAGCTACCGGCAGTGGCGGCTCTATCAGTTACACTGTCGGACAGATCACACAAAAGACCCTTACCTCAACGGAAGGTACCGTGTATCAGGGAGTACAGATCCCGTTTGAGATCTATGTCGTAACCGGCATACCCGAAGCCAAAGGTATTACTTTGGAGTGTTCGGTATATCCCAATCCGGCAACGGATCATATGATCCTGAAAATTGAGGGGAACAAATCGTTTGGCTACTTTTCCGCTTTGTATGATCTGAAAGGTAAACTAATACGTAAACAGGAGATAACCGATCCGGAAACAATCCTCTCCATGCAGGGCCTTGCCCCCGCTACCTACCTCTTACGTATCACTGATCATCATAAAGTCATTAAAATCTTTAAAATCATAAAAAAATGAAAAACATTTACTTTCTTAAAAAACGCCATGACAGTCATATACCCGGCATTTTCCTGACTTTTTTTCTTTTGTCTTTTATTTTCTTTCCCGTCTTTTCGCAAGCTCCCCTTACCATGAATTATCAGGCGATCCTGCGTAACAGCAGCAACCAACTGATCATTAATACACAGGTAGGCATGCAGATCAGTATCCTGCAGGGATCGGAAAACGGCAGTGCGGTATATGTGGAAACCCAGACACCTTCAACCAACGAAAACGGACTGATCACCATTGAGATAGGGGCCGGCACGGTCGTATCCGGTGATCTAACCAATATTGACTGGATCAACGGACCTTATTTTCTGAAGACCGAAGTGGACCCGGAAGGTGGCACCAACTACACCATCACGGGAGTGACCCAACTGTTAAGTGTACCGTATGCCTTTTTTGCTCAGAAAGCGGGAAATGCATTCAGCGGCGATTATAACGATCTGATCAATGTCCCTGATCTGACGGTTTTCCTGACCGAAGAAACAGATCCCCTGTTTTCTTCCAGTCCCGCTATAAACATTACGGATGAAGACATAACCAAGCTGAACAATCTTTCAGGCGTGAATACCGGCGACCAGGATCTCTCTCCCTATGTTCAGATCTCAACGCTTCCAATAGTCGTTCCAGCCAACGAACAGGATCCTGTTTTTGCCCTTTCGGTGGCCAATGGGATCACTGCCGGAGATACGGTCAAATGGAACAATAAACTGGATAGCTTCACCGAGACAGATCCTTTTTTCAATGCGTCCGTGGCGAAAGGGATCACGGAACAGGACACCAGCAACTGGAACCATAAGCTTTCTGAAGAGGTGGACGGATCGGTGACCAATGAGATACAAACCATTTCGCGTCACGGCCTCACGGTCACCCTGAGCAGGAACGGCGGCAGTTTCACCGATAGTGTGAATGTCTATACTGCGGGCAAAGATATTGATATAACCGACAATACGATCAGTGTCCGTTCCTATAAAGTCGGTGATTTGGCATTCGGAGGTATTGTTTTCTGGGTGGACGGCAGCGGCAGGCATGGCCTGGTTTGCAGCAAAGAGGACCTAAGCACCGGGATAAGATGGTATGCCGGTACTTATGGCGTCACACGGGCTGTAGGTGATGGTCCTTATGCAGGTTTTATGAACACGTCCATCATCATCTCCTCCCAGGTAGCCATTGGAGACGACGGAAAAGATTATGCCGCTTTCCTCTGCTCAAAGCTGATCGTAAAAGATGATAACAAAAGCTACGGCGACTGGTATCTGCCCTCAAAGGAAGAGCTGATGCTGATGTACCGGAACATTGATGTCATCAATGCGGCAGCTACCGCAAGCAAAGGCACCGTCTGTGAAAGTGAATATTACTGGAGCTCGACAGAATACGACGAGGAACAGGCCTGGAAAATGAACCTGGTCACCGGCCAGGTGGCCCATTATTATAAGACCTATGCCGCCCGCGTAAGAGCAGTCCGGGCTTTTTAAAACTTTGTAAAAAAGGGGTTAATACACAGGGTACTTAAAGTTTTTTAAACTTTTTATTCGCAAGTTTTTCCAATACCGCTTCAGACCAGTGATAGGTGTCAGGCAGTTTTCCCACTATTACGATATCTGCCGGATATAACAGAGCTGGTATCTGGTAAACATCTGTTACCCTCAGACAATTAAGCATTTCAATGGCAGGACCTCTTCCGTCAGGGCTGCTGGGTCGGTCCTGACTTTCAGGAGGGTTTTTCAGAACAACCTTTTGACAATGCACGTCTGTCAAGGCCGCATATAAGGCTACAACTGTCATCTCATTCCTTGCGGCAATACCGATCTTCCCTTTATCCACACCTTTCAGCGTCCGGCAAAACTGCATACAGCGTAACAGGTCATAAACCTGCATGGAAGCAATGGTCCTTCCTGTCCAGGCCGAAGCCCGCCGTATGTGCCATTGAAAATTGGAAGCCCACCCATTTGCTCCGACACCTCTCACCTCCACATAAGCCACATTACCCTCAGGATGTATTGTATTGACAAAAGCTTCAGATGCCCAACGGTCTTCCTCCGGACAGCGCA
>WFSC01000119.1 GCA_015486185.1 Bacteroidales bacterium
GTAATACTATAATGGCCCTGAAAATCCGTGATCGTTCCCTGGGTTGTACCAACCACAATAACATTCACCCCTGGTAACGCCGAACCATCTTTTGCACTTGTTACTGTTCCACTAATTGTTTTCGTTTGAGCCATTAATTGGAAAGCTCCAATCAAAAACATTGTTAGAAAAACAATCGTTTTTTTCATAGACAAAAATTTTAGGTTTATAACTAATTATCTAAAAAGCAAAACAAAATAAATGTATTTTTTTTTAATAAACAAATAAAAAATACTGAAAAGTATCTCAGACAAAGGTTTCAGACATATCCCCTTTGCTGATTATCGAATAACAAACATATTCAACCCTCCTGATATACAGTTTGTTAATAATTATACAAAGATTTTTCCTTTAAAGAATCTAATAATTGAAGTAAATAAAAAAGAAATGTGCAGTAAGATTTACATTTCTACAGAAAATGAATGAGTATAATTTTTTAGATAATTTTCTCATACTGCATTAGCTTAACGCCTTATAAACATTGAGAATAATAATGTCACACCTTTTCACAGACCTTTTCTTTTGTTTTTCTGCCTGATCCAGTATTTTTTGAGCTTCCGGATCTTTTTCCATTCCATTAGCATTGATCCTGACATTCATATAAGCACCTTCTACTGCCGCACGTATAGCCAACACACCTACGCCTGTGTCAGAAATTGAGTTTGGGTTTCCCTTTTCAGCCATGGCTTCGATCACCTCAAGTGCCCGGCCGGCAGTTTCCATCACCCGGAGAGGCACCTCCATAGCATGCAGGGAGGCTTTCCGTATGGCCTGATCACGGATCTTTTTCTCTTCGTCACCGTTATTAGGCAATCCGAAAGCTTCCATTATACGATTAAAGGCTTCTGTATCTTCATCTACAAGTTTTAGGAGGATATTCTGTATTTCCTTGCCTTTTTCGGCCCAATCCGAAAATTCCTCCCACCGGTCATCCCAGCCGCGTTTGTGGGCAGAAAGATTAGCCACCATGGTGCCCAGCGCTGTACCCAGCGCCCCTGTATAGGCAGCAACAGAACCCCCGCCCGGTGCCGGTGACTCCGATGCTGTTTTATTCATAAAACCTTCCAGGGTAAGACCAACGAGCTTCTTTTCCGGCTCACCGGCCAACACGTACTCTATGATCTTCTCTTTTGGCTTAAACTCATATAGTTCGTTCAGTCCGAGTGTTTTCACGGCAATACGTATCAGTTCGCTATCCGGCACCCCTGTCGAACGTCTTTGCTTTTTAAGGAAGTACTTCCCCGCATCCAGCATGACCTTCAGGGGGACCAGTCCCACCAGTTCAGATCCTGTTACCCGTAATCCCCGCGCTTCCGCCTTCCGGCAGACCTCATCAAAAGCCATATGGAGCGGCGTTATGGTAAGGTTGGTCAGATTCATGGATATCTGGGCGATACCATATTCTTCAATATACCAGCCGATGGCCTTGACACTTTTCAGTGTGCCGGGGATCATGACAGGATTACCATCTTTATCCTTAACGATCTTCCCGGTCACCGGGTCTCCCTCCCTTTTAACCCTTCCTCTTTCCCTGACATCAAATGCAACTGCATTGGCACGCCGTGTGGAAGTAGTATTTAAATTAATATTGTAAGCCACCAGAAAATCACGGGCTCCCACAACGGTGGCTCCTGCCTGCGGATTAAATGATGCCGGGCCGAAATCCGGCTTCCAGTGCGGATCGGCCAGTTTTTCCTTTAAGCCTTCATACTCCCCGGCACGGATAGTTGCCAGGTTTTTTCGCTCTTCAGTAAAAGCTGCATATTCATAGCAATATACCGGGAGCTTTAGTTCCTCTCCGATCCTTTTGGCCAGTTTCCGTGCATATTCCACGGTTTCTTCCATGGTGATACCGGCTACCGGCACCAGGGGGCACACATCGGTAGCTCCCATACGCGGATGCTCGCCATGGTGGGTGCTCATATCGATCACTTCGGCAGCTTTCTTTACAGCCCTGAACGCTGCTTCTGTCACTGCGTCCGGATCTCCGGCAAAGGTAACGACGGTCCGATTGGTAGCCTTCCCAGGGTCCACATCCAACAGGCGCACACCTTTCACCTGCTCTATCTCATTCGTGATCTGTTTTATCTTGTTTATATCCCGCCCTTCACTAAAATTGGGGACACATTCGAGAATTTGTTGCGACATAATTAAAAGCTTATTATATAATGGATCATACTAATTTTATGACTTTTTTATTAGAAATTAGCTCACTTCGTTCGCGAAATTAATAGAAATTTATTCGCTACGCTCATGTAATTAGCTCCCTTCGCTCGCGAAATTAAATAGTCATTAGCTCGCTGACGCTCGCGAAATTAGCAACCTGCGGTTGCGAAATTAAGTTTTTAACTACTGTCTTAATTATAATCTTCGGAATCTTCATGAACTTCATTACCGCCTGTTGCTTTTATG
>WFSC01000120.1 GCA_015486185.1 Bacteroidales bacterium
AAGAGACAAAAAACAAGAGCCAGGATACAAGTAAATTCCAATAACCCAAATCACAAATCACAAATAATATTCAATAATCAACTTTCAATATCCAAACGAAATTTAGTTTAAAAACAGAGTTATATTATAATTGTTTGATATATTGAGTATTGGAATTTGAGTATTATTTGCCTGCCTGCCTACCTCCGGTAGGTAAACCGGCAGGCAGGTTATTTGGTGCTTGTTATTTGGGATTCTAACCAGGAACCAGAAACCAGAAACCAGAAACCAAGAAGCAGGAACTTTTTTCTCCTTCCAGCTTTAGAATATCGAACAAGGAATAACGATTTATGATTTAAGAAGTTTATAAGTTGAGGAGTTGAAGAATGCTATGAAGAGATAATGCGAAAAAGATAAAGGTTTGAGGATTTGAGGGTTTAGAGATTAGGAATAAAGGATTAGTTTGGGTTCTTTGCGGCTCTTCGCGCTACTCTGCAGCACTCTGCGTGAAAGCCTTTTCTTCCCAGCACCCACCACCCCTTTTTACTTTAGCCTTTAGCCTTTATACTTTATATCCATCTTACCAGATTAAAATCCTGCGGATGAGGTAACAACTCATGTTTAGGCACAATACGCAGGTTATAGAAAAAATAGCCGGGAGTGGTAGGGGTCACCCTGATCGAGTAATAGACCTTTGATCCTTCCTGTTTGACCAGATCAAAAGCCTGTTTGAACACCATGAAAATATTTCCTTCCTTATCCAGATCGGTCACCACCAGTTCCAGATCTATCCATTGCGGCAGGATCTCTCCGAGATCCAGGACTACAGATCCTGTATATGCATCCCCTACACGATATTCCTGCTTTCCGTCCCCGGCAAACTGTACCGATACCACCTCTATTTTTTCTATATTACTGAATACCTCATATTTCCAAAGCGCAAGCAAACGGGCATTTTCAAATCTTTTTTGCTGAAGTTTCTTACTCCTTTCGAACATCCTCATATAATATTTGTCATAATAGTCCCGGATCATTCTCTGCATGGTAAAATCCGGAGCAATCTCCAGCAGGCTCTTTTTGATTGCTTTTATCCAGCCCGCAGGGATCCCGTGTTTATCCCGGTCGTAATAGAGAGGGATGATCTCTGTTTCCAGCAAATTATAGATCATTTCTGCATCCAGCTCATCCTGGAAGTCCTGGTTCTGGTAGGCTTTCTCCCGGGGCAATGCCCAGCCGGCACCTTTCACATAACCTTCCACCCACCAACCGTCCAGCACGCTAAAATGCAGTGTCCCGTTCATTACCGCTTTTTCTCCACTGGTACCGGAGGCCTCCATCGGACGGGTAGGCGTATTAAGCCATATATCCACCCCCTGAACCAGTTTGGAGGCCAGCTCCATATCATAATCTTCAAGAAACAGGATCCTGCCTTTGAATTCAGGGATATGGGATATTCTGAATATCTCCCTGATAAGGTTTTTACCTTCTACATCCTGAGGATGTGCTTTTCCGGCAAAAATAAACTGAACAGGCCGTTCGCTGTTATTTACGATCTTTTTCAGTCTCTCAATATCCCTGAAAAGTAATGTCCCTCTTTTGTAGGACGCAAAACGCCGGGCAAAACCAATTGTCAGGGCTTCCTCATTCAGCTTCTGATTGATTTCAATAAGTTTTTTGGGGGATTCGTGCCGCCGGGTTCCGTTACGTGTGAACCGTTCCCTGATATAACGAATCAGTTCTTCCTTCAAATGTTTTTTGAATTCCCATATACCGGCACCATCAATGTCTTCAATCCTTTCCCACGTATCAGAACAGGGAGTAAGAATTTCTTCACTACCTGTTTTTTCAGTAAGAAAATCCTTCCAATAACCGGAAGCCCACGTATTAAAATGAACCCCATTGGTAACATAACCAATTTGTATTTCTTTCTTGAGAAAACCAGGCCACAGATCCTTAAAGATTTCCTTGCTTACTTCACCGTGCAGCTTACTTACTCCGTTTATTTCACCCGACAGGTTGGCTGCCAGAAAACTCATATTGAATTTTTCATTCCTATTACCAGGTTGTTTTTTCCCCAAATTCATCAATTCGTCCCATGACACCTTCAAACGGTCGGGATAATGTGAGATATAGGTCCTCAGCAAGCTTTCATCAAATAAATCATGTCCTGCCGGAACAGGAGTATGTGTAGTGAACAGGGTAGATCCACGTACCACCTCCCGTGCTTCAGCAAAAGAAAGATTATGATCATTGATCAGATGATTGATTCTTTCCAGACCTATAAAGGCTGAATGTCCCTCGTTGCTATGATAGAGGTCAGGTCGAATTCCCAAAACTTTCAGGGCACGGATCCCGCCTACACCCAGCAGCAATTCTTGTTTAAGACGGTTCTCCCTGTCTCCTCCGTACAAATGGTGTGTGATCGAACGATCCCGTTCCTGGTTTTCATCCAGATCTGTATCCAATAAATAAAGTGAAACACGCCCCACCTTTACTTCCCATATTTTTGCCGTTACAGTTCTACCGGGGAAAGCGATCTGTATGGATTTCCAGTTTCCTTCCTGATCTTTTACCGGGACAACCGGAAGCCTGGAAAACTGTTCTGCTTCATAAGACTCCTGCTGTTCGCCATTAACACTTAATACCTGTCTGAAATAGCCGTACCGGTATAAAAGGCCAATGCCTGTCATGGGCCTGTTCTCATCGCTGGCTTCCTTTAAATAATCTCCGGCAAGCACACCCAGTCCCCCGGAATAGATCTTTAGTGTATTATGTAAACCGAATTCCATACTAAAATAAGCTACATGTGGCAGGGAGTTATCCGGCTTTTCTTCCATGTAGGATTTGAATTTTCTCACCACCTTATCAAGCCGTTCCAGAAAGCTTTTATTTCTGGCAAGGGCTGTGAGCCTTTTATAGTTAAGTTTTTCAAGCAATAAAACAGGATTATGTCCACTTTCTTCCCATCCGACCGGATCCATTGTTTCCCATATCTCAGTTGCACCATCATTCCATGACCACCAAAGATTATTTGCCAGTTTTTCCAATACAGACAACCGCGTAGGAAGCCGTGACTCAATAAAAAAGGGTTTCCATTGAGGGGCTGTCAGTATGGTTCTGGGCATTATCAACGGAGCTTGTCTGGTCTGGGTAGCCAGTTCCAGTGTCCTGAACCGTTCACCAATTTTACCGATGGCAATACCATAGGCATCCGTATAAAAAGATATGAGGTTTTTCCACAGGGCTGTGCGTGAGATACGGTATGCCTCTTCACGGGCCAGGTTCGTTTCGTCCGGCTGCATCCTGCAATACCGGCTGATCGATTCTGCCAACAGGCGGATTACCTCTTCATCATTGTCATCATTCCTTTCGATAATGGTTATTCCCCCATGTTGTATTTCAAAATGTTCGTGCACCCAGGCACCAAAGCCGGCCAGCGTTGTGGTCACTGTCGGCACATGAAAGGCAAGACTTTCCAATGGGGTATATCCCCATGGTTCATAATAAGAAGGAAACACTGTCAGATCAAAAGCCGTCAGAAGATCATAATAAGGAATATTAAATATTCCATCATTCCCATTCAGATAAGAAGGGACGAATACAAGGTGGAGGGATCCTTCTTCATGGTTATTTAGCCCAAGTTGTTGTATCAGCCGCATAATAGCATCACCATCCTTGTTCCTTAACTCATGGGTCAGGATCTTATCCTGTGATTCTACTTTACTCTTATCCTGCAATGCCTTCAACAAATCTTCCCTGGGACCGGCATGATCGGCCGGGATCAGAATAAAAGCGATCACATCACGATTGTCTTTCTTTTCTCTCAGCCGGAACAAGGATTTGATAAAAACATCTATTCCCTTATTTCTGAATTCATACCTTCCACTGATAGCAACCAGAAAAGAATCGTTTTTGAAATTTTTCTGATGCAAAGTGCTGGCAGTATCCAACAATAATTTTCTGGCTTTCTCCCTCAACCGATTCAGATTTTCCTTGTCCGGAACGAAAGAATCCTCAAAACCATTGGGGGTAACCACATCCACTTTTTTACCCAAAAAATATTCACATTCTCGGGCAGTTATAGAGCTTACGGTAGTAAATACATCAGCTACCTGTCCTGAAAGGGTTTCCAGCGAATGTTTTGAAACGATCCCAAACTCCCGGGCCATTTGATAGGGGTTGTATTTTTCCAGCTCCTTGTACAGTTTCCGGTTATTCCCGGCAATAGCCCGGCCCAGTGCCGTAGCATGTGTTGTAAATGCCGTACCGATATGTGGTGCCGAATTTTTCAGATAAAGAATGCCGGCTCCGGTCATCCACTCGTGAAACTGGGCCACGACATTTTCCTGAAAACCCAGATTAAAATTGGTAAAACTTTCGATAACCCTCCCTGCAGCATATCCAAATAAGGCCGGTTCAATATAATCCCATTGACCTGAGAGGGAGTCCAGCTTAAAATCTTCCCATAATTTGGCAAATATCTCATCCTTCTGCATAATAAATGCATAAAAATCGATCAGGATAACAATGGGTTCTCCGGAAATATTCCAATGTCCGATCCGTACATTCAGCCCTTCTCCCGCCGCCTGTTCCCTCCATGCCTTATATAATGACTCATCGGGAATAAATTCCTTATGGTCACCATTATCCTTGATAATATCCGGCCCCACCAGAAAGTACTGATTCCCAAGTTCTTTCACCAATGACGGCACCTTGGTTGTAATTACCGTATAAATTCCCCCAACCTTATTACATACTTCCCAGCTTACTTCAAACAATGAATTCGGTTTCATATTATTTCTTGCTATATTATTTTTATGATATAATTTTCCTTTTCCGGTTTTGTACCGGCCATTTTCAGTCCCCCAAATATACTGCTAATTAATTGCCCGAAGAAGAAGATTTTTTTCTTGTGCCGGTAGTTTTTTTAGCCGCCGGTCTGGTTGTTCCTGTAACTTTCTTCTGTCCTGCTCCGGAACTGGTTTTTTTACTAGATGCAGTTTTCCTGCGTACTTGCGTTTTTCTGTTTTTATACTTGGATAGCTCTTCCTGGTATTTTACTACTTCTTTTTCTTTTTCCTTCAATAATTTTGTCAGACGCGCCAATTCGGGAGATTTCTCCTTTGCCGGGACAGCCCTGCGTACTCTTATTTCAAAATCACTTAATACATTCATGAAATTTATAAACGCATCGTAAGGTGAATCATAGGGATTAAAATAAGTATGTACGGCACCATCCGAGAAAAACTTGGTACACATATAATAAAAATGGTCACTCGCCTGAAGGATATCCCAGTCTTTATGTATGGCCTTATCCCTGACTTTCCGAATATCATCGTAAAGGTTATAGAGTTTCTCAAAAGCTTCATCCTGTAATTCATTTCCCAGCCAGGCAGTCAGATCACGTTCTTCATCTGCCCAGGATATCGGATGTGGTACAGAAATATCCGAGACAGGCTGCAATGCTTCCATAGCTTCAAGAGGTGTAGAAAAAATAAAATCCGTATTTTCCAGCACTTGTCCCGGGAAAGCCTTCAAAAATTCAAAAATCCCGGTATCCTCCCATTGATGTTCCCCGAATGTTTCATAATCCATAAACAAACCCACCACCTCTTCACGGGGAGGGATATCACGTAACCACCCGGCAAATTTCTCTGCCGTCAATGGCCATTCAGCCCAGTTACGATCCGAAAAACGAAAAGCAATATCATCGCTGAGTGTAAAATTTTTCAACAAAACCTTCAAACGGGGATTGATGGCATTACAGTAAAGATAATTCGGGCTCTTCCACCCCAGCACATGTTTGGCTCCCTCGGTCAACATTCCTTCATATCCCATCTCTGCCACGGTAGCTCCGATTTCATCCGAATAGATCAGTTCCGTATTCCTGAACACCCGGGGAGTAACCCCAAAATATTTTTTCATGGCAGTCCGGTGCTCTTTTACCTGCCTGATAAATTCGTCCCTGTTGGCAAGTGAAGCCAGCGAATGAGCATAGGTCTCTTCCAGAAGCTCCACGCGAGGATGTGCGGCAAGCTCACGGAAAGAGTCCAGTACTTCGGGAGCATACAACTCAAACTGCTCAAGTGCAATGCCGGAAATAGAAAAAGCAACCTTAAAATCATCATATTTCTCCAGCAAATCAAAGATAATCCTGTTGGCAGGCAGATAAGATCTTTCCGCCACTTTTTTCATGACACTCTCATTCAGATAATCATCATAATAGTAATGATCATTCCCGATATCAAAAAAACGGTACCGCCGCAACCGGAAGGGTTGATGTACCTGAAAATACAAACATAATCTTCTCATAATCTTATCTAATTAAACCTGTATCAGCGATTCATATATTTCTTTAACATTCCGTGCAGAATTTTCCCATTTCAGTTGGTTCACCTCTTCCTTTCCGTATTTTTTAAACATTTCTGTCAGGGCCGGATAGTTCAATACGCCGTAAATAGCATCTGCCATAGCATCGACATCCCAATAATTGACTTTCAGTGCATGGGTTAGTACCTCAGCCACTCCCGACTGATGAGAAATGATCACCGGCACATCCGACTGTAAAGCCTCCAGCGGAGAAATACCAAAGGGCTCCGAAACGGAAGGCATCACATACACATCGCTGAGAGAAAGCATATTATAAACGTCTTCCCCTTTCAGGAAACCGGTAAAGTGAAAATGATCGGCAATTCTTTCCGAAGCGACCAGAGAAACCATTTTCTGCATCATGTCGCCGCTTCCGGCCATGACAAAACGCACCCGGCCCAGCTTCTGCAATACCCTGACCGCAGCTTCCACAAAATATTCAGGTCCTTTCTGCATGGTGATACGCCCCAAAAAGGTGACGATTTTATCAGGGATACTTCTTTTCTGAAAATTTCTTTTATCAACCTGCAAAGGTTCTACGGCATTATATACCGTGATCACCTTCTCCGGCGGAATGTGATATTTCTCAATAATAGTGTTACGTGTGAGATTACTTACAGCAATAATCCTGTCGGCAGCATCCATACCTTTCTTTTCAATATCATACACCTGTGGGTTTACATTTCCCCGGCTACGGTCAAAATCAGTAGCATGTACATGTATTACCAACGGCTTTCCCGACGCCTGCTTGGCAGCCATTCCTGCGGGATAAGTCAACCAGTCATGAGCATGAATAATATCAAAATCATATTCATCTGCTATGGCTGAAGCTACCAGCGCATATCGAGCGATCTCATCCATCAGTCCGCTCCCGTACCTGCCGGTAAACGGCAATCTTCCTTTTTCATCTGTCTGTACATACCATCTTTCCGACCCCACCTCTTTTTTCTTCATTTTCCAGAATTCATCCGGATCGGTATAAGGAACAATTTCAGAATGTACCTGCAGATACTTCATCTGACTTCTTAGTTCCTCAAAATGATAAAAATGTTGTCTGACATTTATATCAGAGGCTCCCAATACCCGTGCTTTTGATTGGTCTTCATCACCGTGGGCCTTGGGTACTACAAAAAGGATATCTACGCCTCCCACAGCATACAGTCCTTTTGTAAGACCATAACTGGCCGTTCCGAGACCTCCGGAAATATGCGGCGGGAACTCCCAACCAAACATCAGAACTTTCATGATTTCTCTTCCGTTTTTTGAGTTAATGGATCATTCGCAGCCTCCATTTCATCAAGCATGTAAAGAATACGCAATACTTCAGCAACACTCCATGCCTGGGAGATAGCGCCACGGCCGGTATAAGGAGGATCGCCGTCGTAGATCTCGGAAATGCTTCCGATCCCGTGCTCCAGCATTTCTCCTTCAAATCCCCAGATCAGTTTCCGGATCTTTGAGGCCGCACTTCTCTTATATAATTTCAGCATCCCCTCACAATAAGGTCCCAATAGCCAGGGCCAGACCGTTCCCTGATGATATGCCTTATCCCTTTGGGCCTGGTTACCATAATAACGTCCCTTATATTGAGGATCTTCCGGCGACAAAGTACGTAACCCCCGGGGGGTCAGCAATACTTTTTCAGC
>WFSC01000121.1 GCA_015486185.1 Bacteroidales bacterium
GATTTTATACTATCTTAATGGAATATTTAAGGAAAAGATGAAAAGGATCTTTTTTGTGATCATTGTCGGTCTCAGTCTTATAGGTTGTAAGACAGATAATAAGGAGATCCTGTCATCAGAGATAGATCATGCTGTGCCTTTAAAAGGAGAGATCGTCTCTTTGCGGGGGCAGATATTTACGGAACCCCTAAGGATGGTATATCATAACCCTTATTTGATCTATTATTCTGCCAAAGAGGATCAGTTAATAAAATATTTTGATACGGGACGTGGTGTGGTTACTAAAAGGTTTTGTAACAAGGGAAAAGGTCCCGGTGAACTGTTGGCCGTCGGGAATATGCAAACCGTCGGTAATGACCGGGTTTATATTTATGATATGGGTAAAAAGCAATTTTTTTCTTTCAATCTTGCCAATGGAACCCTGATGAAGTTGTTGACTACCGAACCCATTGTTTCACAGGTTTTTATTTTTCCGGATCGTAAACTCTTTTTTGCAGATGGCATTTTTTCTGATTCAAGATTCAGATTGTATGACTGTCAGGGTAACATAGTGGAGAAAATAAAACGTTTTCCTGATTTTAAGGATATTGATCATACCGATACGATATTCCTGAATATGGGTTATCAGAATATGACATCGGTTAGTCCGGATGGTCAGAAGGTCGCTAATATTGTTTATAATGGTGAAATAATAGAAGGTTTCAAATTTGACAGGGATAATAAACTGGTCGCTGACTGGAGGAAAGAGTGGTCATTTATCCCCTTTACTCCTGTCGGGAATGAGAATATGCAGATGGTGCAGCACTCCTTGCAGTCATTCGGATTCAGAAATATTGCCACAAATAATGAGCTAATATGTTGTGTGTATTCGAAAAAGACTGTGAAGGAATCCATACCCCGGACGGCATCGGGCGATTATCTCGTATTGTTTAACTGGGAGGGTTCAATAGAAAAAGTTTTTCAGTTAAACATTCCTGTAAGAACGATCGCGATCACACCGGATTCAAAATATGTTTTCGGATCCACCATTATTGACGATGATATTAAGATCGTTAAATATGAGATTAACGGGGTCCGGGATGATCATTCCTGAGTACGGTATGTTCATACCGGAGGTTGACATGCTGAAATCAAAAGGTTAAAGAATATGAAAATAAGAGTAAATAATTTATTAGGAATTGCAGGGATGATCCTCAGTCTTTTCATTCAGGGTTGTAAACAACCTGAGATATATGATCTGGATTTCCGTGTCGACAAATTTGAAAAGAAGGAAAATTTGGCATTGGATGACTATTGCCATGATATAACCGTCATCCCTCTTGAAACGACGGATAGCTGCCTATTGAGCGATATATCTCTGGTGTACAAGGCCGGGAAAGATCTTATCATCACCTCCGGCAATAAGGTATTTCTGTTTGATGATCAGGGGAATTTTATTCGCAGGATCGGAAGGAAAGGCCGCGGACCTGATGAGTATCTGTTTGTTTTTAATATTCTGTACCGTGAAAGTAAGCAGCTCATCTATCTTGTTGATATGAAAAAGATCCTTGTTTATGATATCAAAGGCCATCACATAGAAACCCTGGATCACCCTTCTTTCATGAAAAAATACCATTTTCTGAATGATACGGTGATGGTGGCAGACCGTTTGCGGGAAGCTTCGAAAGAAAAGCCGCCTTACATTCTGTTTTTCTATAACGACGAGGGAAAGTTGTTGAAGAAAGTGCCGTCACGTCTTCACATGACAAAGCCCGAAGGCAAACTTTTTATGTACGATATGGCAGGGGGGATCCATTTTGGCAACAAAGGGCTCTGTTTCATCGAACAGTACGGAGATACGATATACCGGATAAAAGAAAATATGGAACTGCAACCGTATGCCGTATTGCATTTCGGGAAATATAAATTTACGCAGGACCTGTATTACAACTGGAATAAATATGATGCTACGGGGAAAGATCGTATTAAGATCAACAACTTCTATGTATCGGGAGACCGGATCATCTTTAACTTTACCTACAATGACGATAATAACAATTATGCCATAAGTGATCTGAAAAAGAACAGAACCGTTTATCCTTTCATCGTAAAGAATAACAAACGTACAGGGGGCTTCCTCTTTCCCGGGTCGGATATCATGTTGCAGCCATTTATTGGTGAGGGATACTTTTATACGACCTTATCCGTTTTGGACGAGAGAACAAAACAACCGTTACTTAAATATGCCGGAACACCTGAGAAAAAAGAAAGACTCAGGCAGATGAAGGAGGGGGACAATCCGGTGCTGATCATTGCATACTTTAAAAAGTAGATCTTCATTTTCGGGATTTGATGCGCCTGCGGCGCGCTTGATGTCCGCTGCGCGGTCGTTTGGGGTTTGAAGGTTTGTGGTTTGATGCAGCCTGGCGGCTGCGTTTGGAGACGCAATGCATTATGTCTGTATGCTGTTGAATGTTTCATTTTTCAGAATGATTCTACCACAAACCTGGTCCTCATCTCCTATAAGCATAATAAAAAATAAAAAAAATAATTACTTTTGATCTATGGGTAAAAAGGAGCTAAATACCAAAAAGGTAATTGAGTATTGGATAGATTCATCTGATAAAGATTTCAAAACCATGATGAACCTGTTTGATTCAAAAGATTATAATTGGGCATTGTTCATTGGCCATTTGGTACTGGAAAAACTTTTAAAAGCATTATATGTAAAAAAGAATAACAAGCATCCTGTTTACTCACATGATTTACTGCTGTTGGCAGAAAAGGCCGGAATTAAGGTTGACGAAAAAAAGGCAGATATGTTTGACGTCATTACAAGTTTTAACCTAAATGCAAGGTATGACAATTATAAACAGAATTTTTACAAACTATGTACACAAGAGTTTACCGGGATCTGGATAAATAATATTACAGAATTAAGGAAATGGATAAAAGAGAAACTTTAAATATTGTACAAAAATATCTGAATGCGGTTGCAGAGAAATATGTGATTGAGAAAGCATTTTTATTCGGTTCTTTTGCCAAAAAGAAAGCAAAAGAATCATCGGATATTGATATTGCCATTGTCTTACCGGAGATTTCGGATTTTTTCAAAGTTCAATTGGATTTGATGAGATTAAGGAGAAAGGTTGACCTTCGTATAGAACCACACTTGTTCCTGGTTGATGATTTTAATAAAGATGATCCATTGGCTTCTGAGATTATTAATACCGGTATCGAAATAAAACCAGGATTTGCACCCTCAAGACCTAAAGTTTCCAGAACCCGGGTACCGGGTTAGGGCTTACGAGGCAGTATGATGTTTGATGCTCGCTGCGCGAGTGTTTGCTGCGCCTGCGGCGCGTTTGATGTCCGCTGCGCGGTCGTTTGGGGTTTGAAGGTTTGTGGTTTGATGCAGCCTGGCGGCTGCGTTTGGAGACGCAATGAATTGCGGCTGTACGCAACTGATCCGGATCAGACGAGGGGGGACAGGAGTTGTTGCAGGCGGGGGATATCCGTCTGTATCGTTTCCCACACGATCTCAATATCCACGCCGAGATAATCGTGTATCAGCTTGTCTCTCATACCAGACATCTCCCTCCAGGGAATGTTGGGATAATTATTTTTCAGTTCGGAGGATATCTTTTTGGTTGCTTCACCGATGATCTCGATATTGCGGATCACAGCATCCTGTAAAAGAGTGTCTTCTTCAAATGCTTTTTTCCCGGAGTTTTTTGTGTACTCAAGGATCTTCCGGATGGATCGCAGGATATGATCAATATAGGCGAGATCATCCTTCATGCCTCATAGATTATTTTCAGTTTTTCCTGTATATTTCTTTTGACCCTTTCGTTCTGAAGAGCTCCCGGGGTAACGATATCCGCTTTGATCCCCAAAAGATCGGACAATCTGTTTTCCAGCTCGATGAGTTGAAGCAATGAAAGTTGCTTTTTGAATTTCACCAGGATATCAATGTCGTGATGATCTTTCCCGGGTTCCAGAAAAGATCCGAACAATCCTACAAAAACAGGATCGTAAACCTGCAAACTGCTGATGATGATATTTTCAATATCCTTTTTCATTTTTAACAAAGATATAAATTTTCGATCAGATTTCCGGGATTTCAGCTATGTAATGTTTTAGAGTTTGATGCTCGCTGCGCGAGCGTTTGAAGTTTTGAGGTTTGATGCGCCTGCGGCGCGTTTGGGGTTTGTGGTTTTACCTGTAAATGTTTGTGTGTGCCGGATTTTGCGAGGAGTACAGCGACGAAGCAATCTCATTTGGCAACACGAGTCTTTTATCAGCAGGCCTTACCTTCGGCAAATTCCAAATTACAAGTACCAAATTTGCTTAAATTCCAAATTACAAGCACCAAATTCCAAATAATACTCAAATTAGGTGTAATAGACAAAATGGTTGTTATTTTTAACAACTATTGCTCAAGTGGACAAAATGGTTGGTCTTTTTA
>WFSC01000122.1 GCA_015486185.1 Bacteroidales bacterium
GTACATAATAATGAGTGAATGAGTGAATGAATGAATGAATGAATGAGTAAATGAATGAATGAATGAGTAAATGAATGAGTGAAGAGAATTTATACATTGAAGTAATAATATAAATAACAAGGAAAGCGGGAGGAGGTTAGCTCTTCGTAGTGAAAATTCCGGCATCGTGTACAAAAAGTCTGTTTTTTTCCCTATATTTACACAAAACATGAATCACCAATAATACCTTCCCAATCCCATGAACAAAATTTTCTGCCCGGCGCTAAGGATCATTGCTGTCATTTTTCCCGCTATGATCCTTTCCGCAAATTCATCTGCACAGCAACAAGACATTATTGTAAAAGAAAAAACCACTTATGATTTCATAGGAAGAGACTCTACTCTTAACAATCGTATCGTTACAATTTTCGATACAGACACCAATATTTTAAGTGAAATCAAATATCTCGGTCATACAAAAGATGCCAAAAAAGACTATATATATGATCCGCAAGGAAGGCTTATAAGATTAATGTCTTATAAGTATTATACTGCATACGATGCATGGTGGCCCAACAGACTGGAAGAATACAGCTATGATACCTACGGATATGTAAATGATCATATTACATATCTTTGGAATCAAAATGAAAAAAAATTTGAACCTTTGGAAAAGAACATCCAGGAACATGATTCGGCCGGGAACTGGACCCTGTCAATAAGATATAATTGGTTCCCGGATCTGAATGACTGGAAGGCTTATGACAAACTGGAAATGTTCTATGACCGGGAGGGTCATGATACCTTGCATATTAGTTCAATATGGAATGCCGACTCCTCCAAATGGATTTTTAATAGGAAACTTGAACGCTCATATAACGGGGCCGGAAGAGCCGTTCAGGAGATATCCTATGAGTGGGATACCGTAACAAATCATTGGATCGGCTCAATAAAAGTTGACAGTACTTTTGAGGATGACGTTAAGATCATGACAGTCGAGATCTCAACCTGGCAAAAAGACAGCAGTCTGTGGAGACCTTACGGAAGATACGAATATAGCTATGACCCATTGGGCTATACAAGCAATAAACTTTATTTTTTATGGGATACCACAACTGCGTCATGGGTTAACTTCAAAAAAGATGAATTCATAAATGATCCGGCCGGCAATGTTGTATCCCATGTTTATTATAAATGGAATGCCGACTCGACAAACTGGCAAAAACGCAGTTATGAAATATATGAATATGACAATAATGAAATGATAATTTTAAAAGAATCTTATGTACTGGATCTTTATGAAAACCGTTGGCGGGGCAACTATAAATATACTTATGTTTATGATGAAGACCGGCGACTTGTACTTTTCCACAATTATTCATGGAACAGCTCAGACAGCACATTTACAGATTATGAAAGAATAAGTTATTCCTATGATCCATCCGGTATGATCAAGGCAAAGCTTACAGACCATTATATGAATTGGGCAAACGGATACATGCCTTATGAACATATTTTTTATACTGTTTCAAACCATAAAATGGATATAAGAAATACCTGCGAAGGTGACAGTGCATACTGGTATGACAATTATTATACAGAAGGGATTTATATGGAGACCATTCCTTCTGCAGAAGGGAATGACAGCGTTGTCTTTCTGTCTGTCTCTGAATTCCCCCGTCCCGGTCCTTTCAGGATCGCCGGGGACTCTGCTGTAAACCTCACCGAGGTTTATCTATATACAGCTCCCTCAGACAGCAGCAAGAACTACGAGTGGCTGGTAGAGAACGGCACTATCCTCACCGGTCAGGGAGAAGATTCCATCACGGTTCAATGGGACAGCACCGGGACAGGAAAGGTAAAAGCATGGACCACGGTGGGTGGCGGCTGTACCAGTGATACAGCATCCCTTACGGTTAATATTTATATAAGCGGTATTTCAGATCCGTTACAAAATATCCTGTATATCTATCCCAACCCGGCCCATGACCTGCTTCAGATACAAAACCTGACCAAAGAGTACAATTACAGGATCATAAATCTGTCCGGAAGGATATTACAGGCAGGAAAGATCCAGGTTAACGGTATGATTTCCGTTGCTTCATTACCTCCCGGCACCTATTACCTGAACCTTATGCATAGTCAGAAATGTATCATAAATAAAAAATTCGTTAAACAATGAACTCCATTTCTGCTGTTCCAGTACTCCCAACAGTTTAACTCAATCCGGAAAATGGTCAGGATAGTAAAGATTGAAGTGACCAGAGTTGGGAGGATAAGGGTTTGAGGGTTTGAAGGTTTGAGGGTTTGAGGGTTTAAGGGATTAGAGTATAAGAGATTAGAGTTTAGAGGATTAGGGATTAGGGATTTGAGAGATCAAAACCCGGTTAAGTTTTCCAATAACACTCATCCGCCAACTCATCGGGTCAATATTCCCAATGAGTGTCACCCTGTTTTTATAAAGATCATGGATCTTACGTATTTCGGTTTTGTAATCCAGTTCAAAGGCATCGGAACCTGTTTTCAGCATTTTCTCCAGGATGATATCCGTATTCCCGCATATATGGAGTCCGTATGGTAATCCCAGTTCCGGGTACCACGCATCATGCTGGCCAGCGAAAAAAGTTCCTGGTCGCAATTACTGCGGATAAAGATCTCATTGCCGAAGTATTCTTTCAGCAGACGTATCCTTTCCAGCCAGTTCCGGACATACCGGTAATTCTCAATGTTAACGGGGTTTAGTTTTTTACCTCTTCCATGCTGCCGGGACATCCTCCGGGTGTATGGGCAACATCATCGACAGGGAAGTCAACGGGCACCCCAACCGAATCGGCTAACGTGACGGTATCCACATCCACCAGGATGCCGTCATAATGGTATTTTTCGATAGCAGCAATGAATGCTCCTGCCATCGCTTTGGGATCATCACGGAACTGTTGCATGGTGATACCATACTCCCATGCCGCCATGAGGAAGTTGTGCAGCATAACGGGTACTTTATCGGTAGGTTCCCCTTTCAGGGCCGCCGCAATACGTTCATCTCCGTTCATGACTTTACGTGGTTAAATACATCAAAGTAAATGTCCGCAGGATACGGGTTTCATCCCATTTTAAAAACTAATACCTGCGTTTATCCCAACCGTAATATACAGATTCGAAAGACAAGGATTCGATAGAAAGCTGTTTCTCCCACACAAAGAAATGGCGCTTAAGAAAAATAAGTAATGAAAACCGTACCGGTGTTGCATCAGATTGAGTGAGGGCATTAGTACAGACATAACTCTCCGGCCCCGACTTTTGTCTTTGAGCTTCCCTGCCTTATCACATATTTTACTACCTTTGCGCATTATTTACATAGCGATTATTAAAAGTTCATTTATCATGAATATTTCCGGGATATTGAAAAACAAATATTTTAAGTTCGGTACGGTTACCGTGTTTTATATTCTCTGGGTCATCTGGCTGAACAATTACTGGTGGTTGTTGGGTGAGATCGTTATTTTTGATCTGTACATCACCCGCAAGGTGAACTGGACTTTCTGGAAAAAAAGGAACGGAGAAAACAGCAAGCTGGTAGAATGGATCGATGCCCTCATCTTCGCCGTAATCGCCGTATCGTTTATCAATATTTTCTTCTTTCAGAATTTCAAGATCCCGACCGGGTCGATGGAAAAGACACTGCTCATTGGCGACCACCTGTTCGTCAGCAAGGTCAGTTACGGTCCGCGCCTGCCTATGACGCCGCTTTCCTTTCCCTTCACCCAACATACCATGCCCGTTGTCGGAGGCAAATCCTATCTGGAATGGATCAAACGGCCTTACCGCCGCCTCCCGGGACTGGGACATGTACAACGTTTTGACATTGTGGTATTCAACTTCCCGGCCGGTGACACGGTGTGTCTGGAAAACCAGGCACAGAGTTATTACTCTATTGTACGTACTACTGCCATGGATCTTATCAACCAGGATAAAAGGGAAGGAAAGACCGTCGCCCCATTTGACAATTATTACAGCAAAGCCAGAAGAATAGTTCGAAACCGGTATCACATTGTGTACCGTCCGGTGGACAAGGAAGATAACTACATCAAACGCTGTGTGGCCATGCCGGGTGACAGCCTGCACATCATACACGGCGACCTGTATATCAACGGGAAAAAAGTACCTGAATTCCCGGGTCAGCAATACCGGTACATCATTCAGACCAACGGATCCCGTCTCAACCCGCGAACACTGGAACGGATGCATATATACAAATCCGATGTCATGCGAATGGGCAGTTCGGAATATGTTATCCCGCTGACACTAAAAAACTATAACAAGATCAAAAATTTCAAGATCGTTAAGTCCATTACCCGTTATGAAAATCCTCCCGGAAATTATGCCTTCTATATTTTCCCCCATAGTCAGGATTATCCGTGGAATGAAGACAATTTCGGTCCTCTATGGATTCCCCAAAAGGGAGCAACGGTCAACTTAACGCTTAAAAACCTGCCCAAATACGCACGTATCATCCATGCCTATGAGCATAATACCCTGCAGGTCAAAGACAGTACTATTTATATTAATGGAAAACCGGCCACCAGTTACACCTTTAAATATGACTATTACTGGATGATGGGAGACAACCGGCATGATTCAGCCGATTCCCGGTTCTGGGGTTTCGTCCCGGAAACTCACATTGTCGGCAAACCCAAATATATCTGGCTCTCGCTGGATAAGGAAAGACACTTCATTGGTAAAATAAGGGTTAACCGGATGTTTAAAAAGATCCAATGAAAGGAACGTTTCGATGAACGATGAACGTTGATCGTTGATCGTTGATCGATTAAGGACCGGGAATTTTTCATGCATGTTTAAAGAAATATTATATATCAGCAACCTGTATGTAAAGAGCACGATCCTGCACCTCTCCAACCGGTTCCGCCAGGTTACGGGATTTATCGTTTCCGAATATAAAAAAGAAACTGAGACCGGTATAATACCATTGGTTGTATCCGGGAATTTTCTATATTCCCTGTAAAATTCCGAAATATTTCGGATAAATCTTATACAACCTTTCTATCCTTGTTTACGTTTAATATATAATTTAGAACTTTCATATATTCATCAAACCGGAATAAAATGAAATTAAAGAAAAACATAGCTGTCAGCGACACGGGATTTATACTGGATCCTTCAACCGGCGAATCCTTCACTGTTAATGAAGTGGGTCTGGAGATCCTCAACATGTTAAAAGAAGGTTTATCCTTCGATGAGATAAGTAGCAGGATTACAGCCGAATATGATATTGATCAGGCCGGCCTGGAAAAGTATTACCAGGATTTTATTGAGATGTTAAACCAGTATAACTTACTTGAATATAAATAAAAAGAGATGTCACTGATGCAC
>WFSC01000123.1 GCA_015486185.1 Bacteroidales bacterium
CCCCATTGATCTGACAGAGGTGGTGAAAAACATTGATTTCAATTCACCGGCTATACAGGTTTATTCCCCCAATGCCGGGGCTCCTAACCTGAAGGAAGCCATCAATCAGGTGTATTTCCACGGAAAAGCAGATACCGGACTGATCTCCATTTCCGGTGGTTCCATGAGCGCGCTGGATCAGATCTTTACCATGCTCGATGTCCGGAAGATCATGCTTCCTTCTTATTACTGGGGCGCTTATACCAATGTATGCAAGATCAGACACAAAGACTTTGATGTCTATCATACCCTGGAAGAACTGGAAGAAAACCTGCCGGGGTTGAAAGATACGGCTGTCGTAATATGTGATCCCAACAATCCGGTAGGGAACAAGCTGTCGGATAAAGATGTGCTGCAGGTAATACGTCTGCTTAGCGATAACGGAATTACTGTCATATACGATAGTCCCTATCGCCGGGTTTTTTATGACGACGACGATGAGATGTATGTTAACCTGATGGATCTGCCGGAGGTACTGATCGTGGAAAGTTTCAGCAAATGTGTGGGATTAAGCGGTCAACGGATCGGATTTGTCTGGTCCAACGATCCGGAATTTATTAAGGAATTCAACCTGCGTATCCTTTATGTACACAACGGCGTCAATGGCTTTGCGCAGCAACTGGTTTATCAGTTGCTGACATCACCGGAAGGGAAAAAGGCCGTAAGGGAGTTTAAGGAAAAAACGCGGGAAGACATCCGGAAAAATATTGATTATCTACGGGAAAACGGTTTCCTGGCTGAGGAGTTTTATCACAACTCTGAACCCAAAGGAATCTTTGCTATAGTCAACAGATCATATGACGAACTGCTGGAGAAAAAGATCGGTAGTGTGCCGCTCGATTTTTTTACCCGGGATAATAAGGAGAGAGCCAAAAAATATGCCCGCATCTGCGTATCCGTCCCACACGAAAAACTCATTGAATTCTTCAGCCGGTTTTAGCCCGCACATGAAGAATTAGGTATTTAAATAGGTATTTAAATATCTATTTAAATACCTATATTTTTTGGAATACCCAATACTTGTATGTGATTTTCCGGTTAAAGTCCGATCCATCGAAATTCAGTGTCAGATAAAAGGTTGTTATATGACTTCCATCAGACACCGTTTTTTTGCATCCGGACCAGAATATATAAAAAGAAGGGCTAAAAAATAAGAAAAATGTATCCGTATATTTTTTTGGTCATATTGTTAAGGCTGCGTTATTTTTCCCATAAATAAAATAGCTCCGGTCGTCTGTTCATGTATAATAAACAGGAACGGATGATCGGCCCGGAAAGTTATAACCTGTGGAGTACCGATAGTAGTAGTCGAATTAGTTATGGTTACGCAAGTGACGGCAGCTGCTTCGGTTCCTTCTTCATCCGTCTGAATAAAGGTTTTGTGATCAACGCTTGAAATATACAGGTCTTTGTCAGGTATGATGCGATGAAAATTGGCCATAGAAGGATCAAAAGCTATTCCCATACCCAGGCGGATCAATGTTTTGTTCAGGTTGCTTTTAAATTTAATCTTGAACTTAGGTAAAAAAACATTGACATTGGCATCAGCAAAATCATTGATTATTTCTTCCCATTTCCCGGTTGTTAAGGATGTAATAAGTCCAGCCAGCGAAGAGGATCCGGCAGGCAACAGGATGCTCATGCAATAGTTCCCCTGGCCATAAGGCAGATCAATGGCCTGCATTTTATTATCTGAGTAGTACCGGATGGTACTTTTCATGCCCATCATATTAACCTGTTCCAAAACTTCACCCTGTTCGTTATAAAAAGGCTGCTCTTCCGTTTCTTCCTTGTTGAACTGGTATTTCCAGGTGCCCTTGAAGTAAATGGCATTGATCAGGAACATGACATCAGCGGGATTGATCTTATCTATGATCTTATCAATTTTATCATGGGTTTTTTCTTTCACCCAGTTGTTGATGATCCCGACAGAGTGCGGATCGCTAAAATCCAGGGGGTTGACTTCCGCATAGTAATATTTTTTATTGATATCCAGAAAATCCTGTTCTACCTGGTACACGTTTTTATACCAGATCGAATTGGCGATCTCCATGATTACTTTGGGATCAACATTCAATAACTTATCAGCCAATTCTTTGAATGACAGGTTGATGTCGTCATCACTCATGCCATCCAGATGCATGGTTTGTGCCATAGCTGTTTTGGTGGTGCTGTCAGCCCCGTTATAGGTCATTCCCAGCGCAAAAGAAATACTCAGGGGAGATATCATCTGGTTTTTGCTGGTATCATGCGTTGCAATATCCTGAAACAGATCAAAGGCAAAGTCATTGCTTTCGTCCAGAAGTTTCAGGGATTTTTGGGACAGATGTACGGTTTTAGGTCCCGGTTCTACCGGATTTTTGTTGCAGGCAGCCGTTATCAGGACAATACCTGCCAGAAAAAATACCAATCGTTTCATGGCGGAAAGGTTTTAGGTTAAAAAAAAATGCTAACACATCTTGTTATGTTATGACTCATCCGAAGGCTCTGAAACCCGTCCGATGAACAGGATAGCGTTGGTGAACTTTTCCTTTATGACGAACAGGAAAGGACGGTTCAGTATAAAGGCAGCTTCCGGACCTACTGAAGTTAAACGGATCTCAACAGAGGTAACGGCCGCCGCTTCTGTACCTTTTTCATCGACCTTGATAAAAGTTTTGTGACGTACTTCGGAAATATACAGGTCGGCATCCGGATTGATACCTGAGAAATCAGCATTACCGGAAAAAGCGATTCCCAGCCCCATAGCCTGCAGCGCATCATTCAACTTTTTCTTGTAATCGAAAGTGAATTTCGGCACATAGATCTCAAAATCATTTTTTATCTGAAAGGATCCGGTCCAATCCTCCCAGTTTTCCGGCGTGAGGCTGTCAGCAAGTTCCTGCAGGGTCTTATCCGGCTTGGGAAGGAGGAAGACCATACTGAAGTTGCCCCGGCCATAGGGTAGTTCGATGGCGCTGAAAAGTTGGTTATTGGTGAACAGAAAATCCCCTTTCTGATTCATCATATCCACCTGGATGGTACGATCAGGAGTAACATGGAAATCCATGGGATGGGTATTTTCCTTATCGAAACGGTATTTCCAGGTGCCGTTGAAATAAATGGCATTGATCAGGAACATGACCGACATGGGATCTATCTGATCAATGATCTCCGGAATTTTATGGTGGGTTTTATCATCCACCCATCCGTTGATGGTATGGACACTTTCCGGATCACTGAAATCGAGGGCTTTTACCTCTGCATCATAATATTTTCTGTTGATATCCAGAAATGCATCTTCAACATGGAAGCCCATGCGATACCAGATGGAGTTGGCGATTTCCATAGTTACCAGCGGATCGACCGTAGTAAGTGCCTCCCTGAGATCGTACATGGCCTGGTTCAGGTCACCCAGCGGCATGTCGTTTACATGAAGAACTTCTTCAAATGCATTCTTCGTTTCTCCGCCGGCACCGTTATAGGTCATGGATAGAGCCATCTCGATACTCAGCGGTGAGATCATCAGGTTTTTATCCTGATCCTCTTTTTCCATGATCTCCCGGAAGATCTCAAAACCAAAACGGTTTCCGGCAGCTATGACTTTTTTTGATTTCCCGGTTACGGTAATCGGCTTGGGATCCGTATTGGGAACAGGTTCCTTTTCGCAGGAAAAGGAAAGAAGGAGGATCAAGCCAGAAATAATAAAAATATGTTTTTTCATCAATGTTTAGGTTTTTCCTGCAGGTTAAAAATTGATCAATAAATACTGTTTTTAAGAGGCACAAATTATATGCCAAAGAAAAAAAGAATTTTTACTTTGAATGATTTATGGCAAAGCTAATGTTACGATTATCAAAGAAATAAAGTGTTTTGTCAAAAGTTTTACGACCGAAAATGGGAAAAACATGCTGTATTCTACGCAACCATTTGATCTTTTCATACATCAAAAGATTAGGTTCTTTGATAAAGTTTTTGGATTTGCTTTCTGATTCGTATTTTTTTTTAGTATTAATTTTTGCAATTTGCGGAATTAATGCTAAGAAATAGGTGAGCGGCGATTTTAACGACGTAATAAGGGATAGTATAAATGGAAGCCGGAGAGCGCAAAGGATTCTTTATAATACGCTTGCAGGCAAAATGTTTGGTTTGTGTTTACGTTATGCTCATGATGAAACCGAAGCCAGAGATATTTTGCAGGACGGCTTTGTAAAAGTGTTTAAGAATCTGGAACAGTTTCGCTTTCAGGGTTCTTTTGAAGGCTGGGTTCGCAAGATTATGGTAAACACGGCCCTTGAACATTTCAGAAAAGAAAGCTATCAGACCGCTTCCATTGAAGATGTCGATTTTCAGGATCCTGGTGTAGGCGAGAAAGTGCTGTCCGGTTTGTCTGAAAAGGAGTTACTGCAAATGATCAGGGACCTTTCCCCGCAATACCGGGTGGTCTTTAACCTGTATGCCATTGAAGGATATTCTCACAAGGAAATCAGTCAGATGCTTAATATATCGGAAGGTACATCCAAGTCTAATTTATCAAGAGCGCGTAATATTTTAAAAGAAAAGATTAAACGACTGAATAAAACTGGTTGATTGGCCAGGAGATGGAAAGAAATGAGAAACATATTGATGAGGTTTTCAGGGAAAGATTAAGTGATCTTAATGTTACCCCGCCAGCTAATGCCTGGGATGTAATTGAAAAAAGAGTACATCGGAGGAAAACCATTCCTTTATACATTCCCAGGCTCGTTGCTGCATCCCTCCTGCTTTTTGTTCTTACCGGCTCTCTATGGCTGATCTTCCTGCGGAAACCTTCTGATAAGGGCTTGGCTGGTCAACCGGTTTTTTCAACGCAACCCGGTGAAAAAGTTACTTCTCACCGGCAACCTGCTCGTATTATACCGCAAAATAGTACGGCCGGAACCATTACGCAGGTTGTAAAACCGCTACCTCCCCAAAAACAAAAAGAAGAAAAAATATCCGTCTGCAAACCCGGCTTTATTTTACCGGTGGAAAAAAACCGGAAAAACCAGGAAGAGGCTGTTGCTGTAACTCCTTCTTCTATGCCTGAGAATTTCTCCCTGGCTTTTTTGCTACCAAAAAATGAAGTGGTTCTTTTCGGAGAAAAAGACGTAACCCATATGCTGGAAGGTAAATTGCCTGTACCTGAAAAACAACCTGACATTTTACCTCTATCGCCAGTATTAAAAAATCAACCCGTCAAAAAAGGTACGTGGGGCATTGGAGGGGATTTCGGTCCTGTTTATGCATACAGGCATCTTGCAGAAAGCAGCCCGATACTTTCTGCTTATCTGAATAAGTCGGAAAACGGAATTATCTCATTTGCCGGGAATTTTTCTTTCTTCTATAAAGGAACAAAACGTCTTTCCGTGCAAAGCGGGTTAGGCTATTACCGGTTAGGACAGGAAGTAAATGATGTGATTGCCTTCCGGATGATAAAAAGCGGACAACTTGCTATTCTGGAAAGTAAGGGAAATGAATTTATTCATGTTTCGGAAGGGAAGCTTGGTTATAGCGGTACCCCGGTATTTGTTGCCAACAGAAAAAGCCCCGGCGGAATCGATCAGGTGGAGTTTTTACTTACACGTCTGGGAACAGGTATATATGAACCGGTGGATGTTCAACTGAAACAGGATTTGGAATTTGTGGAGATACCTTTGTTACTAAGGTACAGTATCATTGACAGAACGTTGGGATTGAGTGTGATTGGAGGTATGGGAACGAGCTTTCTGGTGAAAGGACAAACATCATTGATCTCGGACAAAGGAACAACTTTTATAGGAGATATGTATGAACTGCAGAAAACAAACGTGAACGGTACCTTCGGACTGGGATTTTCCTATAAGCTGTCGCCCAGTATGCAGTTCCGTATTGAACCCACATTAAAATATTACCTTAATCCGGTATATAAAAGTCCTGATATTTCAACCCACCCATATTCTATCGGTATTTTTAGTGGCATGAGCTTTTACTTTTAGTCCTATATTAACCTAACCTGTCCCTGAGCAGAGGTGTAAACCTCTGCTTTTTTTATTTCTGCCTGTGCTCTGAACCCTTTGCCTTGCGCAGCAACCCTTTTTACTTTAGCCTTTCAGTTTTAGTCTTTGAACTTTTCTCCCGGCACCCGGTTTACCTGCCGGAGGCAGGCACCCTGCAACCAGCAATTAATATCCCTTTTCAGATTATAAAATTTACTGTAATTTTACCGTTTTGTTCGTTCATGAAAACAGAAAACAGTAAAGTGAAAAGCAATGGGAAAACGGGCCTGATGGAAAAGGTGGAAAAGGTTGAAAAGAAGCAGGCTTCAATAGAGGTGTATGGGGCGAGGGTTCATAATCTTAAGAATATCGATGTATCCATTCCGCGGAACAAACTGGTTGTCATCACGGGTTTAAGCGGGTCGGGTAAGTCCTCGCTGGCTTTTGATACCATCCATGCGGAGGGACAGCGCAGGTATCTGGAGACTTTCTCGGCTTATGCACGTCATTATCTGGGGCAAATGGAACGTCCGGATGTGGATAAGATCACGGGCCTGTCTCCGGTCATTGCCATTGAACAAAAAACAACCGGCAAGAATCCCCGTTCAACGGTAGGTACCATTACCGAGATATATGACTTCCTCCGTTTGTTGTTTGCCCGTATCGGTACGGCTTATTCTTACAATACGGGAGAAAAGATGGTTCGATATACCGATGACCAGATTATCAACCTGATAAAAAAATCTTTCGCGGGAAAAGAAGTGATGATCCTGGCTCCTTTGGTAAAGGGCAGAAAAGGTCATTACCGGGAGCTTTTTTTGCAAATGATGCGTAAAGGTTTTCTCCATATGCGTATTGATGGTACGTTGACCGAACTAATGCCGGATATGAAGCTGGATAGGTATAAGACCCATACTATCGAACTGGTTGTTGATAAACTGGATATACAGGATGTTGATGAGAAAAGGCTGGGCCGTTCTGTTGCTTCTGCCATGAAGTATGGCGACGGGGTGCTCATGATATGGGACAGGGAAACGGACGAATTACGTTATTTCAGCCGGAAACTGATGTGCCCGACAACAGGCATATCCTATAATGAACCCGCTCCGCATACCTTTTCCTTCAATTCACCACAGGGAGCATGTCCGGTATGTAATGGACTGGGAACAGTGCCTGAAGCAGATGTTTCCAGGATCATTCCTGATAAAAACCGGAGTATCCGGAAAGGGGCGATCGAACCATTGGGTCCGTACACGAGCTCTCTCATCTTCTGGCAACTGGAAGCCATTGCACAAAAATATTCCTTTTCACTGGATACACCGGTGAAGGACATTCCCAAAGAAGCCATGGATGTGATCCTGTACGGGTCGGAAGAGTCATTCAGACTGGTGAATAAAAACCTGGGAATATCAACCAATTATTTTCTCAGCTTTGACGGGATCATCAACTATATACTGGATATGAACAATAAGGAAAAAAACAGGGGCAGGAGGAGATCCGGTGTGAAGAACTTCGTAAAATATGTTACATGTCCGGAGTGTCAGGGAACCCGGCTGAAAAAGGAAGCTTTGTTTTTCCGTATCCATGATAAGAATATCGCCGAATTGTCTTCCATGAATATTTCCACTTTGTATCAATGGATAGAAGAACTCCCGGCTTATCTGACTGGTAAAGAGAAAAAGATAGCAGGAGAAGTGTTGAAAGAGATACGTACCCGTCTGAAATTTCTACTGGATGTCGGCGTGGATTATCTGTCACTGAACCGGAGTGCGCGTACCCTCTCAGGAGGGGAGAGTCAACGCATACGTCTGGCAACGCAGATAGGCTCCAAGCTGGTCCATGTGCTGTATATCCTTGATGAGCCCAGCATAGGTTTGCATCAGCGGGATAATCTACGGTTGATAAGGTCATTGCAGCAATTGCGCGATGCAGGAAATTCGGTGATCGTTGTTGAGCATGACAGGGAAATGATCTTGTCTGCGGATTATGTGTTGGATATGGGACCGTTGGCCGGCCGTAAAGGGGGAGAGGTGGTAGCTGCCGGGACCCCTGCCATGATCGCTGCGTCGGAGGGTTTGACAGGACAGTATCTGCGCAGGGAGAAAAAAATACCGGTGCCGGAGAAAAGAAGGGAGAGAGGAGAAAAAATGTTGCAGATCACTGGAGCAAGGGGCAATAATCTGAGAAATATAAATGTTTCCTTTCCGCTGGGATTGATGATCTGTGTTACCGGAGTGTCCGGTTCGGGAAAATCCACCCTGGTTCATATGACCCTTCTGCCGGCCATCAGAAAACATCTGTACCGTGCCATACAGGACCCTTTGCCTTATGATGAGATACATGGGATGCAGCATATCGATAAAGTGATAGAAGTGGATCAGTCCCCACTGGGTCGTACCCCCAGATCCAATCCCGCTACCTATACAGGGGTATTTTCAGATATACGTAATTTATTTGCCCAAACCCCGGAAGCAAAAATAAGAGGCTATAAACCCGGCAGATTTTCGTTCAATGTCAGGGGAGGCAGATGTGAAGCTTGCCAGGGAGCCGGGGTGAAGACCATTGAAATGAATTTTTTGCCGGATGTATATGTTCGCTGTGATGTGTGTAACGGGAAAAGGTACAACAGGGAAACACTGCAGGTGAAATACAAGGGAAAGGATATCAGTGATGTGCTGAATATGACCATTAATGAAGCGGTGGAATTTTTTGAGAATATTCCATCCATATATCAGAAGCTGAAAACGTTGCAGGATGTTGGACTAGGCTATGTTTTTCTGGGACAACCATCCACGACCCTTTCTGGAGGAGAGTCACAGCGGGTGAAACTTGCTGCCGAACTGGCCAGAAAAGGTACGGGCAAGACCTTGTATGTTTTGGATGAGCCTACGACAGGCCTGCATTTTGATGATGTGAAAATGTTGTTGGATGTCCTTCAGTCATTGGTTGACAGGGGAAATACGGTGATCGTAATTGAACATAATCCTGATGTGATTAAAACGGCTGATTATATCATAGATCTGGGACCTGGTGGGGGTATTCACGGAGGTGATGTAGTGGCTGTGGGGACCCCTGAAGAGGTGGCTGCCGGGGGAAAAGGCTATACCTCCCATTTCCTTCGCAAAGAGTTAAAATTGTTTTAAATAAATTTTTAATTAATTTTGTTATCTGTCAATATCATATAGGATATTCTTAAATTATTTTTATGACAAGCAGCGAAGAAAAAATCAAGGAAGCTTTCGAAGAAAAATCATGGCAGGAAATTAAAGTATCGGATTCCTGGCAGGTATTTAAGATTTTATCCGAATTCGTGGAAGGTTTTGAGAAGTTAAGTCGTATTGGTCCTTGTGTATCTATTTTCGGATCGGCCCGAACCCAGCCGGATAATCCCTATTTTCATCTGGCGGAAGAAATAGCCTTTCAGCTTACCCAAAGAGGATATGGCGTTATCACCGGCGGCGGACCGGGTATTATGGAAGCAGCCAATATGGGCGCAAAAAAAGGACGGGGAAAATCGGTGGGAATAAATATTGCTCTTCCCTTTGAACAGGAGGCAAATATCTTTATCGATCCTGATAAACTCATCACTTTTGACTATTTTTTTGTCCGTAAGGTGATGTTTATGAAGTATGCCCAGGGCTTTGTCGTTTTACCCGGAGGATTTGGGACCTTTGATGAATTGTTTGAAGCTATTACCTTGATACAGACCGGAAAAATAGCACGTTTCCCGATAATACTGGTAGGCAGGGAATACTGGGAAGGGCTGGCTGAATGGATCAGGAATGTAATGCTGGGGAAAGAACACAATATCGCTGAAAAAGATTTGGAGCTGTTTTCGTTGGTAGATACGGCAGAAGAGACCGTAGCTGAAATTGATCATTTTTATTCAAAGTATATGTTAAAACCCAACTTCTAATTTTTTTATAATGAAGAAAAAAATATATCGTCTTTTTCTGATCATAACAGGATTATTGGTACTGACCCCTTTGGCTTTGATGGCACAGGATATCACTATTGACTTTTCGATGCCGGAGAAGGCTGTGGCCGGCGAAAAGATACCTGTGAAAGTTGTAATCCACAAGGGAGCACATACTGATTTTGCACGGTTTAAACAAAAAATTCCACCGGGTTTTGAGGTTAAACCCGTTCATTCGGCTAACTCGGATTTTACCTTCAAGAATGGAGAAATTAACTTTATATGGCTGAAATTGCCCACTCAGAAAGATATCACAATTGATTACTTAATGATCCCCGATATACGTCTCCAGGGAGTGTTCCATTTTACAGGCTTGTTCTCCTATATTAACGAAGGAGAAAGAGAAGAAATGGCTGTGCCGGAAAAAACCCTGACCATTTTACCCTCACCTCTGGTCCGAAAAAAGGACACCGTATCACAAACGTCCGCTGCAAGTAAGAAAGTGACTGGCAAACCTGCTTCTTCTTCATTAATAATATATCGTGAGGTACCTGAAAAAACCAGGGATGGAAAAAGTTGGATCGTACGTATCCTTATACAACGCGGGTTTGTGGATAAACTGGCACGGGTAGAGGAAAATATTCCTGAAGGTTATATAGCTGAAAATATTGAAGGAAAAGGCTCTATCTTTTCTTACCGGAGCGGAAATCTCAAATATATATGGATGAACATGCCCTCCGATTCATTGTTTGTAATAAGTTACAAGTTGGTTCCTGTTGATAAGAGGGCTAAAGAGCCACCATCAGTTACCGGCACATTTTCCTA
>WFSC01000124.1 GCA_015486185.1 Bacteroidales bacterium
AAACACATCATATCCACCCATGGAATTATGGCCTTTGGAGCTAAAATATAATGTCTTACCATCCGGCGTCACAAAAGGGCTTTCTTCGTCAAACGGTGTATTGATCAGGGTATCCAGCGGTACAGGCTTACTCCATTTTCCATTGGCCTCTTTTCTGATCATAAAAATATCCTTGCCCCCACGGGTCATTTTTTTATTATTCGAAACAAAATAAACCGTATCTTCATTAAAAGTAAAAGTAACAGAGGTTTCCTGTCCCCTGGTATTAATATGAGGAAGTGCGGAAACGGGTTTTCTCCATTTTCCTTTTTTCAGATGACTGACCAGAATACTGCCGTTTTTCTTTTTGCCCCGGTATATATACAGACTCAGATCATCAGGTGAAACAGCCACAACCGCATCATTGTATTTGGTGTTCAAAGGCTTCCCCATCAAACCGGCTTCCTGCCATATACTATCCCTGACAATACTCTGGTAGATATCTTCTTCAAACTTGTTATCAAAACTATTGGGCAGTTGTTTTTTCGAAAGGGGACGCCGCGAGGTAAAATACAGGTGTTCGCCCGAAAAAGACGGGACCATATTATAATCATCATAAACAGAATTCAGGGACGATCCCATATCAACAATCTTTACCCGCAAGGTATCCCGCACGATCTTTTTTGCATTCCGGCATTCTTCCACATGTCTTGCCGCCCTGGCTCCATAGCGTTTCAGCATCTTCCTCTCTGCGTGTTCCAAAAAATAACTATAGTTCTCTATTGCCTTATCAAACTGATAATTATATTGATAAGCCCGGCCCAGAAAATAATATATATCAGGCGTAAGTTCCTTTCCCAGGATATAGGCTGTCTTCAGATAGTCAATGGCTTTATCCTTATGATCCGTAAACAGATAACAAATGCCGATTTTATAATTTAATTCCGGTTGATTCGGATAATAATCATATGCCTTTAAATACTCAGCCAAAGCCTGCGGATAAGAACCCAATCCTTTCCCGTACCATGCATCACCCTGTTGTAAGCAGGTCCAGGCTGCATCAAATCCCGAATCTCCTTTCTTAAAATCATGTTTTTTGATATGAATAAAAGTTTGCGAATACGAAAGAAAAGATATCCCCAAACCGATTATCAAAAAGACAAAAAACCTTATTCGATTCATCAGAATAATTTTTTATTTTTTTCTAAAGATATGAATACGAAACGAAGGTAAATATTTTTTGTTTTTACGAAAAGAATGAAGCTTTGTTTTTATTATTGAAGTTTTTTTTCCATATTTGAAAAAATAAACCCTTTAATTATGTCTAAGAAGAAGCTGGAATATGTAAATCTGAGCTATATTAAGAGCATGTCAGGAAATGATCCCGGCATTATTAAAGAACTGGCAGATGTATTTATAGAACAGGTACCCGAATTCGTCAAAGAGATGCGGGAGCTATATGACAATCAGGACTGGCACAACCTGGGTATGCTGGCACACAAGGCTAAGTCGTCCATTGCCATTATGGGCATGGATGATCTGGCTGCCATGTTAAAAGAGTTTGAGCTGGATGCCAAGGAAGCCAGATCACCGGAAAAATATGCAGGATATATTCAACGGTTTATTGATGAAACGGATCATGCCGTAAAAGAACTGAAAGAATATTTTGCTTAATCAACAACCAAATAATACTTAACCTTATGGAACTTTTTAACATAGAAAAAAAGGAAAATAATATAATTATTGTACACTTTAAGGATGATATCAAAAAGTTTAATGCACTGATCACCGATGAAGCAAAAAAGCAGCTCAATGCATTGTTTGATGCTCCTAATACCAAGTTGATCCTCAGTTTAGAGGGAATCAAGTATGTGGATAGTTCCGGATTCGGGGTTTTGCTCTCGCTTATGAAAACAGCCAATAACAAATATGGCTTCTTAAAAATATGTGATATCTCGGACGATGTAATGGAGTTATTTAAGTTACTGCAACTCCATAATATTTTTGATATCGAGAATACGGTGGAAGATTGCCTGAAAAGTTTTTCCGCAACCTGATATCATAATAATAAAAAAGGGACCACGTTTGGTCCCTTTTTTATTATTCGTTCCGGAACACGATATGATCGTTTTCCTCCGAAACAATGATCTTGCTGTCCTTGTTAATTGTTCCGGCGATCAGTTGCCGTGACAACTCATTAAGGATCTCGCGTTGCATAACCCTTTTAATCGGGCGGGCCCCGTACACAGGATCAAAGCCCATTTTTGCGATCCAGTTCAGTGCTTTGTCATCCATAACAATATCCACATGTTTTTCCAGTAACAGGTTACGGATACGCCCGAACTGTAGTTTTACGATCTCACGTATCTGATCAGGATCCAGCGGAGTAAACATAATGACCTCATCCACACGATTCAGAAATTCAGGTCTGATGGTTTTTCTCAGCAACTCCATCACCTGGAGGCGTGTTTCTTCCATTACCTTCTCCCTATCCCCGGCGGACATACTCCGGATCTTTTCCTGGATCAACTGACTCCCGATATTGGATGTCATAATGATGATCGTATTCCGGAAATTCACGGTACGGCCCTTATTATCCGTCAAACGGCCGTCATCCAATACCTGCAGGAGTATATTAAACACATCCGGATGGGCTTTTTCTATCTCGTCCAGCAGTATAACCGAATAGGGTTTTCTACGTACTGCCTCGGTTAACTGTCCCCCCTCATCATAGCCGACATATCCGGGAGGTGCCCCTATCAGACGTGACACGGAATGACGCTCCTGATACTCAGACATATCAATCCGGGTCATCAGGTTTTCATCATTGAACAACACCTCGGCGAGTGCCTTGGCCAGCTCGGTCTTACCCACGCCGGTAGTACCCAGGAAGATGAATGATCCGATAGGTCGCCTGGTATCCTGCAGTCCGGCACGGCTCCTTCTCACGGCATCGGCCACTGCCTGAATGGCTTCATCCTGTCCCACCACTCTCTTGTGAAGTTCTTCTTCAAGATGAAGAAGCTTTTCACGTTCGCTCTGTAACATTCGCTTCACCGGGATGCCGGTCCAACTGGAAACGATCTCGGCAATATCTTCTGCGGTCACTTCCTCACGGATCAGGGCATTATCCCCCTGCTGTTCGGCCAGTTTTTTTTGCAGCTCTTCAATTTTCTGCTCTTCTTCAGCCAGTTTACCATATCTGATCTCCGCAACACGTCCATAGTCACCTGACCTTTCCGCCATTTCTGCTTCATGTTTCAGGTTCTCAATATTTTGTTTATGTTGCTGGATCTGAGTGATAAGATCTTTTTCCGTCTTCCATTTTGCCTTCAGCCGGTTCAGCTCTTCCGACAGATTTTCGATTTCACGGGTCATTTCCTTCGTTTTTTCCTTATCCCCTTCCATCTTCAGGGCCTCCCGTTCGATCTCCAGCTGCCGTATCTTCCGTTCCAGATCATCCAGTTGACGCGGCAGGGAATCCATTTCCAGGCGCAAACGGGCTGCCGCTTCATCAATCAGATCAATGGCTTTGTCGGGCAGAAACCGGTCGGTAATATAACGGTGTGATAACTCAACGGCCGCTACTATGGCTTCATCCCTGATCCTCACTTTATGATGGTTTTCATATCTTTCTTTTAGTCCGCGTAAGATAGAGATGGCACTGGGCACATCCGGTTCATCTACCATCACGATCTGGAAACGTCTTTCCAGGGCCTTATCCTTTTCAAAATACTTCTGGTATTCATTTAGTGTTGTAGCCCCGATGGCACGCAATTCTCCCCGGGCCAGCGCCGGTTTCAGAATATTAGCAGCATCCATGGCTCCTTCCGACTTCCCGGCACCCACCAGGGTATGGATCTCATCAATAAACAGGATGATCTCTCCGTTGGCAGACACCACTTCCTTAACAACAGCTTTCAACCTTTCTTCAAATTCGCCCTTGTATTTTGCTCCTGCAATCAAAGCCCCCATATCCAGTGAGAAGATCTGCTTGGTTTTCAGATTTTCAGGTACATCTCCCCGGACAATACGGTGAGCCAGTCCTTCTGCAATAGCCGTTTTCCCAACACCGGGCTCGCCAATAAGGATCGGGTTGTTTTTAGTCCTTCTGGAAAGAATCTGGAGCACCCTCCGTATCTCTTCATCCCGGCCTATCACCGGATCCAGTTTGCCGGTACGTGCCATGTCATTCAGGTTTATGGCAAAACGGTTCAGCGCATCAAACGTACTCTCTGCATTCTGGTCCGTCACTGTACTCCCCTTCCGTAGTTCCTTCACCGCAGCCAACAGATCCTTCTCCGTCACCCCCATATCCTTCATGAGCTTTGAGACATCATCATTTGTTTTGAAAATCCCAAGGATAAGCATCTCCAAAGAAACAAACTGGTCACCTATATCCCTGGAATACTTCAGGGCTTCATCCAGGCTCTTCGAAGCAGTTTGTGACAGATAAGGCTCGCCTCCACTGACTTTGGGATACCCTTCCAGGATCTTGTCCAACACCTGCTCAAAACGCTCCATATTGACGTCCAGTTTACTAAACAGATAGTTGGTAATGTTTTCCCCCTGTGAAAGAATCCCTTTCATCAGATGCCCATTCTCTATGGCCTGGTTATTCAATCCTTTAGCTACCTCAATGGCTTGCTGGACAGCTTCCTGAGACTTTATTGTAAAATTATTCAGATTCATATTTTTTCTCCTTTCTTATAAGATAAATCAAGTAAGCATTTTATCCTATACACATATAATCTTTATATCGTATCCTGTTCATCAATATCCCTGCCAGAGAATATGACAACAAGAAGACTGCCATTATGTCATCTTACAGGAAATACTAATGCCATTTTGTCGTCTTTGCATTACAAGTCACGGATTTATTTTTCCGGAGATACCTGTTGTGCAACAAGTTTTGATTCTTTCAACCGCATGCTAATGAACGCATTTACCAGCGTCAGGATAAGAAAGACGATCATAAACGGGGTCATGGATCCTGATGCGGCCCTGAATTTATCCATGCCATAGATAAATAGTACACCGGAAACCTGGCCCACCCAAAGCATCAGACCCTGAGAGGTGGATTCGGGAGCTGGATAGCTGAGTTCAGCGCCATACTGAAAGCCTATCGGACCGGCGCTCATAATAAAAAACCCAATGATAAAGCCGGAGGCTATTACCATCCCATAGGAATCAGCGAAGGTCAACCCATAAAGTCCGGGTAATAAACCGAGCATGGCAGCCAGAATAAAAGGTTTCCTTTTTCCGGATTTATCTGATAATACCGGAAGGAAAGAAGCTCCGATAATGCCCCCCAGCATCATAACAGCCCCGACCATCCCGGCCTGTTCTGCATTAAAACCGCGGGGGGCAAGGATCTGTTCAATCCAGGTAGTGACAGCATTGAACATGCCCAGACCGATAAAGAACAATAACAGAAGTCGCAGCATATCCTTATTTTTCAGGATAGACCGTAATCCGGAAAGAACATCTGTTCTTTCAATTTTCACGGCATCTTCATCTGCATAGGGCGATTTTTCACGGATAAAGAGAAACACCATCATTACGGTAATCACAGAAACCCAACCGGTGAGTTTCATCAGGCCGGCAATTCCATGCGCTGAAACGATCAGAGGGGTCAGGCCCATAGCCAGGATAATACCTATATATTGGGCAAGGGTACCCAGTCCGGCAGCCATCACCCTTTCTTCAAAAGGAAACCAGTTGGCGCCTATCTTCGTTATGGCATTCAGAATAAACGGTTGTGCTACAGCCAAACCGATCTGTGAAATAAAGATCACCGTATATTTTTCCGGATAGAATGCTTTGAGCATCGAAAAGATGAGAATAAAAACAGCACCAACAGAAAGCCCCGCACGCAATCCATAGGTATCAATAACATAAGAGGCAGGAACACTTATAATAATATATATCAGCATGAACAACATACTAAGCATACCTATCTGCAGTACACTCACATGATAAAAGGTGGCTGCTTCCCCCGTAACGGGGGCAAACATAATCCAGTGGATCTCGATCACAATATTTATCAGTGCAAAAACAATCAATACCACCCAACGGTACGGACTCCGCTTCGTTTTGGGATCTTTCATAGCATGTATCTTAATTGTATAATTTCACATCATCAAATTAACTTTTCCCCATTCATTCATCTATCAACGATCATCCTTCATCCACCGTAGCCAGTGGCGGAAGGTGAGTTATCGTTCCCCTCAGGCGATCTTTTGTCTCATGCCGGTTCCTTTTTTCTTTTTAACCCTTTTCAGAAAAACAGGCATATTCTTCCTTGACCATCGTTGTAAGATAAGATGATCAATTGCCATTACCGGGTGGTGCAGGATCATACGGGGACCAGCAAAGCGCATGATCACACGTATCCTTTCTCTCATGTCCTTGTTATAGCAATGGACCGGGCATACTGTACACACCGGCTTTTGTTCTCCAAAAACACAACGGTTATATTTCATTGTAGCATAGGAAAACACCTCTGCACACGACTCGCACAATGTACCTTTTGTATGATGTTTGGCTCTGCAATACATCCGGATCATTGTTTCAACCGTATGTATTTCCCTCTCCTTTCTTTTCCTGAACAACCACTTCATAATGATCTCCTTATTCATTCCATATCTGCCAGGCTTTCTCTGCCTGTTGTTCCAACATCTTCAGACCGTTAACCACTATTGCCTTTTTTTCTCTTCCTCTTTTCATAAACAGGGTCTCCTCCGGATTATACACCAGATCATACAAAAGATGTTCGGAGGTCAGATAATGATACGGAATATCCGGACAGCTTTCCGTATCCGGATACATACCCAGAGGCGTGGTATTCACGATCAGTTTTATCTTTTGCAACATCATACCGGTCAGCTCATTATAATGAATGGCACGGTCTCCTTTGGGTTTTCGTGAGACAAACCATACCTCTATTCCCAGTTTTTTCAAAACATATTCAACGGCTTTAGAAGCGCCTCCGGTCCCCAGAACCAGTGCAAAAGTATGCCAGGGTTTCAGGAAAGGTTTCAGCGTACTTTCAAATCCCCATACATCGGTATTGTATCCTGTCAGACGTATCCGTTCTCCCCGCCGGATATATATGGTATTGACAGCCTGAACAGCCTTAGCTGCTCCTGCTATTTCATCCAGGTAAGGGATAACTTTTTCCTTATAGGGAATAGTTACATTTATTCCGGCCAGATCTTTTTCCGTTTTTACCAGGTCTGATAATTCACGAATGTCCCTTAAAGGATAATTTTCATAGCTCGCATCCCTGATCCCTTCAGCCGCAAATTTTTTCGTGAAATATTTTTTTGAGAAGGAATGGGACAGAGGATAACCTATAAGACCGAACTTACGCATTTTTCAGGTATTACTTTTTTTAGCCGCAAACAATTCCAACAAAGTAATCGTAAGCACACCGGCAATTATAAACAAAAGTGCCAGCATTACTTCATGAGACAAGGCCCCGGGAATAAATTTTTTATACCGGATAATCCTTCCGGCCTGGTTGTGTATGGCATTCTGCCAGGGCCATAAAAGACTCAGGGAGCCCGTAACAAATCCTGTCAGCAGGGCAATGGTTGCATTCTTATAATTCTTAAGTATCCAGGCGAGAAAACGTGAGAATCCAATTAAACCGATAAGGGTACCCAATGCAACAGGAATAAGAATACTCAGATCCAGATTGTTCACTCCGTCAACAAATATCAGTTCATAATTTCCCATAAGAACCAATACAAAAGATCCTGACAGCCCCGGGAGCATCATACTGCAAACGGCAATGATCCCGCAGAGAAGCAGGTACCAGAAATTATCATTCGGCGTAGCCGGCGAGAACAATGAAATACCCACAGCAATCAATATGCCTGTCAATAAGGAAAAGATAGCGCCTCCATTCCATTTTTCCACCGCTTTACCGACAAAGTAAACTGATGCCAGTATCAGACCGAAAAAATAAGCCCAGGTATATACCGGATAATATTTGAAAGTATATCCAAGGATCTTCGCCAGAACAACAATACTGATAAGTACCCCGGTAAACACCACGGTAAGAAACCAGAAATCCGTATGTTGCAGAAATCCCCTGATGTTTTTTTTCAGCAGCAGCCTGACAGCTTCAACATCAAAAGACCGGAAAGCATGAATAAAACGTTCATAAATACCTGTAATCAGTGCTATTGTACCTCCGGAAACGCCGGGAATGATATTACCAATGCCCATAGCGACTCCTTTCAGAAACAAAACAACATATTCATGCCATCTCATAGGCGTGCTTTTCAATTAAAATTTTACCGGAACCTATCAGGATATACAGGTACTATACCTGTATGTCACGCCGGTGTTTTTTATTTTAACTGCATTTCGTCAGGAAGAAACCGGTAGAACGTATCACCTCGCAGGCCCAGGCGCAGTGCTTCCAGAGAGACCACTTCATTGGGCGCAATATTTCCCACATTCACATTAGCGCCTAACAGTTTGATAAACCAGGCCTGCTGTGCTTTATTCGGAGCTTCCCAGATTATATCATCGATACTGATGTGCTGAACAATATCATCTATCAGGCTACGGTTGGCAGAGCCATCTTTATGATATAATCCGATGGTCCCGCTTTCCCGTGCTTCTCCTATTACCTTCCACGAACCGGCTTCCAGTTCCGACTTCATATATCCAACCCAAACAGAGTCAGGAATAGGAATATCGGTTGTTTTTGCTCCTACTTCGGACAATACTGTCACCTGCCCGGAAAGTTTACGAATATAGTCCAGCTTTTCATCATGAGGCAGGATAATCGATCCGTCAGAAACTTCGGCATATTCCATATCGAACAGATCCAGGTATTTGCGATATTCATCAAAAGCTCCACGAATAACAAACGCCTCAAACATTGTTCCTCCGAAATAAGTTTTCAGCCCGGATTCTTTATATATTTTCAGTTTTTCTTTCAGGTCCGGGGTGATCAATGAAGTTCCAAAACCCAATTTAAGCAGATCGATATAATCGCCTGATATCTGAATCATGTTTTCGGCATCACGCAATGACAGTCCTTTATCCATGACCATGGTCAAACCGCTCTCGCGAGGTTTTACGGTACGTTCAGGTAAATAAGATAATTGATAATTCATTTTATTCAGATTTAAGTTGTTTTATGAATTCATGTAAGCCCGGTACATCAAGTATATCATGAAATCTATCAAGAAACCAGTCAAGTTTTGAGGGATCGAAAGACCAGGCTCTGATGAACAGTTCCTCACCTTCTTCCGTTTTGCCTTCCATAAAACGGACAATCCCTTTCATATAAAGTAATTCTGCTGCTTCAGGTAAATATTTCTCCGCTCTTTTTAACACTATTTCAAATTCCCTCTTTTCACGAAGCACGTAAAGTAAAACAAGATACTCAATCCAATAGGCAAGATTATCAGGAGCCAGTGCCGTAATCATATCCATAACCTCCAAACGTTGACGGGGTGTGCCCGTATATTCCAGGATACGGTAAAGGGCAAACCATATTTCATCATCTTCCCCGTCAAGTTCCAGGGCTTTCCGGCAATAATTTTCGGCTTCTTCCCAATTCTCCCTAAGCATATATACTTCAGCAATAAGAAAATATGGCAGGGGATTTTCAGCATCTTCTTCAATGGCCATTTTAAACCAGCTCAACGACCGCCCGTACTCACCTGTTTCCCGGTAGCAACTTCCCAGATTGATCATTGCATTTATATCATGGGGAGACAGGGATGCATAGATACGGTATTCTTTGGCTGCATCACCAAATCGTCCCAGATGCATCAGGGCACGGCCCTTATTAAACAATCCTTCCAGATTGTTTTCATGTATAGCCAACTGATATTCAAATGCATCCAGTGCTTCTGTATATCTCTCCAGCTTAAGAAACAATTTTCCGAGGTTTCCCCATGCAATCAAATCGAAAGGATCTTCATCCAGTAACTTTTCATACATTTTGATCGCATCATCATTTTTACCCAGTTGCTCGTAAACAAACCCCATATCGAACAACGCTGCCAGATTATCTTCATCCTCCTGATATGCAATTTTCATGAAAGGCAGGGCATCGGCATACCAACCGGCTATTTCCAGTTCATTTCCTATCTGAAAAGCAATATCCGCCCTGGCCTCTTCACCCAAAGAAAGGGATTGTTCAAAATCCCTGATCGCTTCTTTTCTTCGACCTAAATGAGAAAGGGCAATGCCTCTGAGCAGAAAAACCTCATAATTCTGTGGATCCAGATGGATAAGTACATTTAGCTGATCAAGTGCTTTCTTATACTTTTCGAGGGATATCATCAGGTCCGCTTCCTTTAATCGTATAGGTACGGAGCCCGGATGCTGATGCAATGCCAGACGAATAGCCTGTCCGGCTTTCTCAAATTGTCCCTTGTCAATATAGGTATTTATAATCTCTTCATAATCCGACACATCCATAAAACGGACATTGCCTTCCCTGCGCATTTTCTCATATCTCCGGATAAGATTATTATCTTTCTCCTCCCCCCGGAAACCTTCAGGATCTTCTTTCATAAGCAATAAAATCTGCTGCAAAGTTACAATATTTCCGGTCTTGTTGGTCATAAAAATATAACCAGCCTGTATTAACTACTTATAGATAGCCTGTTTTGCTGCCAGCAACGTGTTTCTCAACAGCGACACAATGGTCATGGGTCCAACACCACCCGGAACAGGAGTAATAAAACTGCTTTTCGGAGCCACGGTCTCAAAATCCACATCTCCCCACAACTTCCATCCTGATTTTGTTTTATCGGAAGGCAGGCGTGTTATACCCACATCAATCACCACGACACCCTCTTGTACCATATCACCTGTCAGAAACTTTGCTTTACCCAGTGCTGCCACAATAATATCCGCCTGTCTGACAATTTCTTTCAGGTTACGCGTTCGGCTGTGACATACCGTAACGGTGCAGTTCCCGGGATAATCCTTGCGTGCAAGCAGAATACTCATCGGTTTTCCGACAATATTACTCCGGCCGATCACTACACAATGTTTTCCCTCCGTTTTTATTTGATATCTCCTGATCAATTCAAGAATACCTGCCGGCGTAGCAGAAATATAAGCAGGAAGCCCGATCACCATACGCCCTACATTGACCGGATGAAAACCATCCACATCTTTCTTCGGATCAATAGATTCTATAACTTTCTGTTCATCTATATGTTCCGGAAGGGGCAACTGAACGATCAGCCCGTCTATAGAGGCATCCCTGTTGATCTGATCGACTTTTTCCAGCAATTCCTCTTCCGTAATGGTATTTTCATAACGGATCACCGTAGATTCAAATCCCACCTCCCGGCAGGCTTTCTCCTTGCCAGACACATAGGTTTCACTGGCACCGTCATGCCCCACCAGAATAGCTGCCAGGTGGGGGACCTTTTCATGCGAGTGGCGCATATAATCCACCTCTTCCCTTATTTCCCGGCGTATCGCTGCCGCCGTAGCCTTGCCGTCTATTAACGTGTACATAACAATATATTTAATAAATACATAAAAGAACTTTTCAAACATAAAATATTTTTCAGGAAGAAAACAGAACCCCTGTCAGAAATTATTAAAAAGATACCAACACTTTTTAACATCTCCACGTTTGTCACAGCGGCATCAACTGCAGCAACCACAGGATCAGGGGCAGGGTGAGGATACTCAGCAGGGTGGTTACAAAAACATTCTTCATCGCAAGAGTATCGTCACTGCCAAATTCCCTGGCCAGGATCACCACATTGGCCATACACGGCATGGCCGTCTCCATAACCAACACAGAAAAAGCAGTCCTCGTCAGGGGGATATGAAAAAAACGTATCAACAGGGATACTGCTATCATCACAATAAAAGGGACCAGTAACAACTTGTTAAAAGACAACAAAAGCACTTTCGGGTATCTTATAAAATCTTTCGGAGTTAATACAGACAGGATTATCCCAATATAGATCATGGAAAGATAAATAGTGGTATCTCCCAATTTCCCGAATGTATCTGAATACAGCTCCGGCAGTTTCACATGAAAGGAAGCCATTAGTAATCCGGCCAGAAAGGCAACCGTATTCGGGTTCCATAGCTTCCTGGTTGAATCCTTCCAGGAAAGATGCTCTCCACTGCTGAGCAAAAAAACACCGAGGGTCCATAACAGGGTACTGGAAACCAAATGATACAATGTAGCATATAAGATCCCTTTGCCCCCGGGAAATAAGGCATCCATTAACGGAAATCCAAGAAAAACAATATTTCCGAACAAACTATGCGCAAGAAATACCCGGGTTTCTCCGTTTTTAAAATGAAATAACCTGACGGATAAAAGCGCTACACCAAATATGAGAAGAAAAGCCAGATAAACCAGTAAAAAATACCATAATCCATTAATTATTAATACTTTATCAAAATGAAGCTCTGACAATTTGGTAAATATCAGCAGGGGAAGTGTCAACTTAAAGATCAATTGAGACAGCCCGTCTTTCATCTCCATGGAGATAAGACGTATTCTCACTGCAAAAAAACCCACGCCGATAAGAATCGCCAGTATCAATACCTGATATATCACAATATGTTCAGCCATGACTATCTTTTCCGGCAGCGAAGATAAAATTTCCGTACGAAATTACCGAATGACAAGCTAAGGCAGAAGGAAGGATGATCGATGATCGATGATCGATGATCGACGAATAAATATTGAAAGACAATTGAATAACGCAGGCAAAGCCTGTAAATTTCGCTGCGAGCTTGCAAGCAGCTAATTTCGGCTGTGCAACAGCCTGATGATTCCAAATGATCATCATATTACTATTATTTTAATTATTAATTTCGCACGGATAAAATTTTTCATCTTTGTTGGAATATTACGAACATATAAGTAATTATTTGAAGAAGACCTGGGAACATCTGAGGATCTGGTCGAACAAACATATTTACGGCATTCTGGGAACCCTCTCCGTACACCTTATCCTGGCCATCCTGTTTATGCTGTTCAAGATATCCGCTTTGCATGAGGTCAACAAACAACCCGTGCTCATTACATTTGAACAGGAACCGCAACCGGTAGAAAAGGTAGTAACCAAAAAAGAAGAAAAACTTGTCCCGGATGAGGAGCTCAAAAAAATGATCCATGATATTCCGGTAAACGAAGCACTGAAAAAAAAGGAGAATATTGATATCAATAAATACATCAATCAGGTGAAGGAAGAGATGATCCGTCAGGGGCAATTATCACAGGATAACTTTATTGATGAACAGAGCAGAGAGCAGGCTGAGATAGAGAAGGAGCTGAGAAAAAAGTTGCCTGTTAAGGAAAAAACCCTATCCGGTGACTCTCTCACTAAATCCGAAATTATGGCCAGTCATTATGCAGGACCCACACGGGTAAAGTATAATCTGGCAGGTCGTATTGCCCGTAATCTGGTAATCCCTATTTACAAATGTGAAGGTTCCGGAATGGTTATCGTGAATATAGTGGTCAATCGTAACGGTTTTGTAACGGAAGCATCTATTGATACGGACAGATCAGATGCAAGTACCTGTATGCATGAAACAGCCCTGCGGGCTGCCCGTATCAGCCGTTTTGATATCGACCTGAATGCACCGGAAAAGCAAAAGGGAACAATTACCTATTTTTTTGTAGCCCAGGATGAATAGAAATTGCTATCCTGTTAATGCATGGTGTATATTTCTACCTTTTTCTTGTCAGGGGATGCATTGAAAACATTAAGCCTGAGTAAATTCATGGAAAGGGAAACAGCAATGATCCGTACATCATGATTGGCATAGGGGTAATCACCATTGGCATCCCGGTAATTCACGTTCATAAAATTCCGCAGATAATAGATCACTTTAATATTCAAACCTTTCGGGAACTGTACGCCGGCAAAAACGGACGGAACGAAATGGCGTGTTTTATTTGAAAACCATTCCTTTCTGATGGTTTTTTCATCATTCACAAAGTGCTTTTCCTTATAATGGAACAACCATTCATATTCCCCACCGGCAAACATAAACGATCTATTCATATTTCCTAATTTTACAGCCAACGGCAGACCCAGGGTATAAGACCTGCGTTTGATCTTGTCTGCTCCTTCTTTATGTATATACCCTATATTCCTGATAAATAAGCCGGTAAACAATCCTGCTTTTTGAGAAAAATCATAATTAAAATAATTTCCAACATGAAAGAATAACGTAAATCTCATAATGTCATTCAGTGGTTCCCCGTTTTCCTCCGTTTGTGAGAACTGGAATAACAGCTCCCCGCCACTGGTAAAATACATATCTTTTTGTCCGAATAATAAAAAAGGAAAGAAAAAGAACAGTAAAAAAAGTATATGGATACGTTTCATAAAAAGCGATTTAGTTAATCATTAAAAACATCCGGGAATAACTTGAAACAGACCGGACCGGCGGGTAAAAATAAAAAAATTATTGTAAAAAAATCTCATGGACACAGCTTATGGCCTGAACAAACCCGTTCCCAACGGATCAAAGCCATAATCGTAAGGTTTGACAGGCAAAGGATCCTGTGGATTTTTTCCGGCACTTTTTGTATTTACCGGATAATAGTCAAACGCTTCATCCTGTGGAGGAAACAACAGATCTGTAATATTTTTTTTCTCCTTGAGCGGCTTGATCCATTCCTTCTCTCTCCCCGGAGCCAACACGGCCGGCATTCTTTTACGCGTATTATGAATCTGTGCAAGCAGTGGACTGGCAGGCAGGGTGATCAATGTAAAAGAATGATATAATTCACCGGTTTCCGGATTCCTCCAGATATCATATAATCCGGCAATAGCAAAGCTTCTTTCATTTTTCAGCAAAAGATAATAAGGATACTTTTTCCCATTGTGATCATGCCATTCAAAAAAGCCGGTTACAGGCAAGAGACAATGCTGGCGTGTAACTGCTTTGCGAAAAGAAGGTTTTTCATGGAGGGTTTCCACCCTGGCATTGATTGTTTTATTACGTATATCCAGAGCCTCTTTGAATGAGCGGGTCCAGTATGGGATCAGGCCCCATTGAGAAAGTGTCACCGTTTCAGGATTTTCAGATGTAATAACCGGTAAGAATGGATGTTCGAAAGCAGAAAAGAAATAGCCGGGCTCAAACACCATATTCTCCGGGAAAGATACCTTATAACGTTTCTCCAGCTCTTC
>WFSC01000125.1 GCA_015486185.1 Bacteroidales bacterium
ATTTAAATACCTATTTAAATAGGTAATTCTTTTGGAATAGCCGGATAACCTGTAAGATGCGCAGGATAAAAAATAACAGGTTATACTGATATGGCTGGTGTTCTTGAAAATATTTACGTGCGTAAGATGTGAAAAAACGTAAAAATATTTGTCAATTAAGAATATGGATTGTTGCTTATTTCGGGCACACATTATTAATTTTAACCTTTAAATGTCACTGACAAGGTTGAACATAGGAAAAACGGCAGTGCTGTTTGATGATAAACAGCCTGTGAGGGAAAAGTCCGGCAAATTTTCTTTGGTCTTTACAGGTGTCCTGGAGCTCAGCGGCACAAAGGTACTGGTGAAGAAGCTGAGGGGTTATCATTCCACCGAAGAGGAAGGATTGTCGAAATATGTACGGATCGGGAAGGTACGTCATCCGGCTTTGCAGAAGATCTATGGTATTACTTATCAAGATGGTGATGTCTATCTGGTGAGTCGTTTTGTAGAGGGTACCGATCTGAAACAATGGTTGCGGGAAAAAGGCCGGTTGCGGAATGTGGCAGAAATAAAAAGCGTGGCTCTCGATCTTCTGGAAGGGTTATCAGCATTTCATTCACACGGTATCATTCATACGGATATCAAACCTGCCAATATTATTTTACAGGAGGGCAGGGAAGGGTTGCTTCATGCGGTATTGATCGATCCGGGGGAAGCTGTTCAGAAAGATATCCCTCCGGCGGAGAGGAAGCCGTTTGCCTTGATATACGGCGCTCCGGAACAGGTGCTGGGGTTCAACGACCTGATCAACGAGACCTCTGATCTGTATAGCCTCGGCGTGGTATTATGGGAGATGTTCACCGGGGAAACCCCTTTCTATACATCTCATCCGGCGGCGATCATCAACCTACAGTTGACCCACCCCCTGAAAAAAGACCGCAGGATCCCGGACGACTGGCATGGTGTCATTGCAAAGGCAACTTCCAAAACCATTTTTCCCAAGCCACCTGGCTGGTACTCCCGGGCTGAACTGCACAGGATATTGATCAATGGACAGCGACAGCGCTATCCCTCGGCCGCAGCCATGGCAGAGGCCGTGAAAACACTATAATATACAAGTTAACTGTTCAACGATCAACGATAGGAGATTGTGTTACGATCTTCTATTGCGAAAGATCAAATTCGTAGAGTACCTTGTTGTAACTGCGATCCGGCAGGAGGCCTCCGCCGACATATCCCTTTCCGTTATATGAAAAGGAGAAAGCCCCGGAAAGGGCAACCGGTGCGGAGGCTGTCTTGTTCCAGGTGTCGGTAGCCTGATCATACTCCCAGAAATCTGCCATGGGCCCACCAGAATTAGCTCCCAATCCTGCATATCCTGTCTTACCGAAGGAGAAAGCTGTCATTTCACTTCTGACCTGGTAGGGAACGGAACTTTTCTGGGTCCAGGTGTCATTGGCCGGGTCATAGGTCCATAATTCGCCATTGTTGGATAATATGTATCCAAGATTGTCAATTACAAATGACGCTGGTGTAAAGGGGTTGGGCAGGGTACCCGGGAAGTCTTCTTTACGGGTCCAGCTATTGCTGGCCGGATCATATTCATACCAGTCACGGAAACCCGTAAAACCCAGATGGCCGAGGCCGACATATGCTTTGCCGTTCATGGTAAAAGAAGTCATCCGGGCATGCAGGCCGGATACAGGAACAAGCTGCTGCCAGGAGGAGGTGACCGGATCGAAGGCAAAAAAAGTGGTGCCGCTTGGAAACCGGATGGAATCAAAGGTTGGGGCGCATACATAAATCTTTCCGTTCAGAAAAAATGAGGTGGATCCAAAACCTTTTGCAGGATAGTTGGGCAGTCTGGTCAAGCTGTTGTTCGTTACATTATACCTCCAGAAACTGGAATCTTCTCCCACGGTTCCAACCCCCATGTAAACATCCGGCCCGTCCATACAGGTGGAATAACCTTCTGCCTGATCGATATTCAGGGTTGCAAAAGGATTCCAGGGATTGGAATAATAAAGGGAATCGGTCAGGATGATCTCCTGAACGCCCAGTTGATATCTTAGTGTCACAGGTCCACTGGCAAAATCCACATCCGGCAGGGTCAGGGTCATGGTCGTGTGTGTTACAGAGGTGAGCCCGACCGGATCAGATAAAAGGGAAAGGTAGACTTTGTTCAGATGATTAAAAGAAAGATTGGGATTAGAAGATTCAATGTGGAAATTATTGCCTGAAATAGTGATCGTACATCCCTTGGTCAGGTTTCGGGGAGATACATCCGTGATCTTTATTCTTGCCAGTTCATAAGGAAAGGGATTGCTTTTCTGACCTTCTACTTCTATGAACAGGTTAGTCGATAAAGGAGTCATCTCCGGAAGTTGAAGGTACGCAGAAGTTCTTGATTCTACGTTGAGAGTAACAGGGATAACATTTTCCTGGCTTTCCAGAGTAGCTGAATTGATTCCCCAATAATGGTTGAAATTATCTCCGGTGATATAGACTTTTTCTCCTGCAATCCCCGAATCCGGTGAGACAGTGTATATAACAGGGGCAGGTATGATAATTTCCTTTGTCCCCGACGTGGTCATATTCCCGATAGTTAGTTTTACAGCGGCTTTCCCGTCCGGTACATTTATTATATTTATAGGAAAAAGAACCACCAGTCTTTCGGTTGTAGAGTTGTTGGCCACGGAAGCGCCTACACCCGCAATTGTTACTTTGTTTCGGGAGGGAACAGGGTTGAAATAATGCCCCCTGATCCAGAAATAGCTGTTAAAAAAGACCGTGTCAGGAGAAATGTCCGTAATATCGGGAAGGTATAATCCTTTAAATTTGTTTCCGGTGGAAAAAGGCAGATCATCAATAAAAACCTTTATTTCAGGTATTTCATTGGGTGTGGCATCGGGAATGGTAAAACGTATCAGCGTATCGGTAAATGAGATCACCGGACAGGATATATTATCCATTGTTACTCTCCTTTTGGGTCTTTCCGGATGAAAATTTTTGCCTCTTAAGGTGAGCGTATCCCTGAAAGTGCCTTTTTCAGGTGTCAGGGATGAGAAAACCGGGGAGGATGAATAGAATGCATCTTGTTTTTCGGCACTCATGTCATTCACGGAAACCCTGACAGAAAGATATCCTTCCTTTAAATTTCCGGGAACCAGGACCCTGATGTGATCAGAGGATATATCTGTTATGCCGGCTGAAATCGAGTCAATGAAAACTTTTGTATATGAGCTGCTGAAATAAGCTCCGTAGATATCGATCGTATCCTTATAAAAACCGTGGTCCGGTTCGATCTTGTTGATCACCGGTTCATGAAGCAAAAAATGATCGTGGGACTGGCTCTTCCTGCCGAATGTCACCACTGAAATAATACTTTCCTTTTTCACAAGCATAGGTGGAACCGTGACGGTAAGCGAAGTATCCGATGCCCGGAAGATCCGGGCCTCTGTAGTATCAAAAAAGACTTTGTTATCAGATAGTTGATTCCCAAAAAGCTGGCCGCTGATCTGCAGGGTATCCCCCCAGGTACCTGTTTTTGGGGAAAAACCGGTGATGACAGGGGGATTGCTTCCCTGGGCCACGAAAGACCGTAACTGTCCGTA
>WFSC01000126.1 GCA_015486185.1 Bacteroidales bacterium
GTATAAAACGGTCTGTCCGGCCAGCTCTTTTATTGGATTATTTTCCTGTTTCACCTAGTCTTTTTTTTCATACTTGCTATGTGTATCCACATGGATTGTAGCAATTATTCCGGTTTCCTTTTTTATTTTATCAAATAGTTTTCTGGTCAATGTGGAAGATTCTCTCAGGGTCATTTCTTCAGGCAGAACGATATGAAAAGTCATTTCCGTATGTCTTCCGTATTTATGTATATGAAAATGGTGCATGTGCATATCCCGGACATATATTTCCTTTCCGATTTTTTCCATTTTTTCAATAATCTCATCATCAACAGCTTCACCCAATAAAGGTAGCACAGCATTTTTTATGATCTTATAAGATACATAAATGAGGTAAATGGCCAGCATAGCGGTTAAAACACCATCAATCCACCATATTTTCCCACTGAAAAATATACCAACCAGAATGATCAGGGAGGAGATGGCATCAGACCTATGATGCCATCCATCGGCAATAAGGGCATCGGAATGTATTTTTCTCCCCGTTCTTATTGAAAATTGTGACATGATCTCCTTTACGATCACAGAAACCGACATAACAATAACTCCTATCAATCCATAATGAGCTCCTTTATGGCTTATCAATCTTTGTGTGGCTTCCTGGCCAAATTCAAATGATATCAATATCAAAAAGAATCCTACAAATATTGCGGCTACGGTTTCAGCCCTGCCATGTCCAAACGGATGTTCCCTGTCTGCAGGTTTCATACTCCATTTCATGCCAGCCATAACAATGATCGTTGATATACAATCAGACAGGGTATGCCATCCGTCTGCCCTTAAAGCCAGCGAATCCGTAACATGACCGGCCCATAATTTCAAAGCAAATAATATAATATTCACCCCGAAAGAGACCCAGACGACAATCATGCCTTTTTTTAGCTCATTCATCCACCCTTCTTTATAATTCCCGATACTTACCAATGATTAGTGTTTCATTCGGTAAATATCGCTCATAAAAATAACTATTTAGAACATATTAAATGAAAAAGCATTTAATTTTGTAATAAGCCTGAAAAAGAAATCAATTGCGAAATTATCTTAATTTTGCAAAAATTTTTGTTATGTGGTCCGATTGGCAACAGCTTATTGAATATCTTAAAGACTCTTTTTCTATTAAAGGAGATATGCTGTCCGTATTGTTTCTTGTCGGTATTCAGGAAGCCGGGACCGGTTTTCGCCATTACTCTCAGGAAGAAAAGACCGGCTTGATCAAGCTGGCTAAGTATATCCTGTTATCAAACGCCGGATATTATCAAAAAATCGATGTCCCCGGACGTGATCCTCTGTTCATTCCCAACGAAAACATTTCTCTTCCAAACGCATCAGAATTGGTTGATTCCATTCTTAAAAAAGAACTTTTAACCTATTTTAATAAAACATTATAATTTGTCATGAAACATCATTCTTTATTTATCCCCCTGGTTTTTTCCCTGATCATTTTCACTGCCTGTTCAGGTCACAAAACGGATAAAAATAAAAGCACTTCGTCCGGAGGTACGTATTTTGTAACATTCAGGACCACAATGGGCGATATAAAGCTTAAATTATACAATGAAACGCCTCTGCACCGTGATAATTTTGTCAGGTTGGCAAAAGAAGGTTATTACAATGGCTTACTTTTCCACCGGGTGATTAAAAATTTTATGATCCAGGCGGGAGATCCGGATTCCAGACATGCACACAAGGGTCAGTTACTGGGAAACGGAGGTCCGGGTTATACTATACCTGCAGAAATACGTCCTGATCTTTTTCATAAAAAGGGTGCTTTGGCCGCTGCCCGGATGGGCGACAGAGTAAATCCTGAAAAAGCTTCTTCGGGTTCTCAATTTTATATTGTCCAGGGTAAGACTTTTTCAGACCAGGAGCTTGACCAGATTGAAAAACGCATAGACCAGACGAACCAGAATGCAATATTTTACTATTTTAAGAAGCAGGTAACCAACGAAATGAAATCTACTTCCCAGCAATTTGATCAACAAAAGATCATGCAAGAAGCACAGATAAGAACAGCAGATTCCTTGGAACACTATAAGCCTTTTCATTTTACAGATACTCAGAGAAAAATATACAAGACAATCGGCGGAGCACCACACCTCGATGGTAATTACACGGTTTTTGGAGAAGTGGTAAGTGGTATGGATATAGTGGATAAAATTGCTTCCGTAGCTACGGATAATAATGACCGTCCTTTGGAAGATATTCGCATAATAAGTACAAAAGTAACCAGCAAATAATTAATTTATGATGAATATATCAGAGATTGAAAAATACATAAATGAAGCACAGGATTTTTTGCCTGAAAATGAAGAGTCTCTGGAACAATTCAGGATACGTTTTTTAGGTAAAAAAGGAATTATTCAGGATTTTTTCAGGCATTTCAAAGAAGTGCCACCGGATCAAAAAAGAGAAGTAGGTCAAAAAATCAATCAACTCAAGCAACTTGTTCAGGAACGTATTGCAACCTTACAAAAATCACTTGGAAAAAGTCAGCGGTTGCATCAATACGCTGATCTCACCCTTTCCGGAGATCCTTTTGACACAGGCGGTCGTCATCCTCTTTCCATCGTCCGCAATGAGATTATTTCCATTTTTTCCAGGATTGGTTTTGTCGTATCAGAAGGTCCTGAGATCGAAGATGATATTCATGTTTTTTCCAAGCTCAACTTTCCTCCGGATCACCCTGCCCGGGATATGCAGGATACATTTTTTATTGAAAAAGATCCTGAAAGACATACACAAAACGATGTACTTTTACGTACCCATACCTCATCAGTGCAGGTACGCGTAATGGAAAAACAAAAACCTCCTATCCGTACTATTTCTCCCGGACGTGTTTTTCGAAATGAGGCTATTTCTGCACGGGCACACTGCATCTTTCATCAGATAGAAGGGCTCTTCATTGACAAGAATGTTTCCTTTGCCCAATTAAAACAAACCTTGTATTATTTTGCACGTGAATTTTTCGGACAGGACATCAACGTACGTTTTCGTCCATCTTATTTTCCTTTCACGGAACCATCGGCAGAAATGGATATTACCTGCCTTCTTTGTGGCGGAAAAGGATGTAATGTTTGTAAGTACACTGGTTGGCTTGAAATCCTCGGATGTGGAATGGTTGACCCTAATGTCCTGTCCTTTAATGGAATAGATAGTGAAAAATATACAGGATTTGCTTTTGGTATGGGCATAGAAAGGATAGCTATGCTAAAATACCAGATCAATGACCTTCGCTTGTTTTTTGAAAATGATCTGAGATTTTTGGAACAATTCAGCCAGGATTACTGATTTACAAATATTCAGAATTATTCTTTCTCAACCATTGATGGTTTTTCTTCATGCACTTTTATTTCATATGTCAGATCCATAATCTGACGATAAAGATAACTTACCCCACAATACCGGTCCTGACTAAGATTCACTGATTTTTCCAACTTATCCATAGGAAGGTCTTTCCCCCAGAATTCATAAATGATATGCATTTTGGTATAATGCTTGGGATGTTCCTCGGTCAACTCGGCTTCTATTTTCACATTAAATTTTTTCACATCCACTCGCATTTTTTTCAATATGGAAATCACATCCATAGCAGTACATCCGGCAAGGGAAACCATCATCAGTGGTTTAGGCCTTGGTCCGCGATCTTTGCCACCTACTTCATCTTCAGCATCTAAAATAATTTTATGGCCATTTAGTTCTGTTTCAAAAGCCAGATCATCTATCCATTTTACATCTATTGCATCTTTCATCTTCAGTTACTTTATAATCAAAATTAAAAATTACTATCCTTGAATAATAAAATATTTATCATCCGGAGCCGCAAAAATATAATTTTTAATTGTAAATTGCGGCATCTCGTTCACAACATATATTTTATTATTGTTTGTATATGAAAAAGCAGGACGAAATACCTACCTGTAATACTTGTTTCAACGGCATAAATTCCATTTTCAAGCATCTTTCTCCGGAACAGATGGATTTGCTTATTTATTCCAGTACTCCCCGTATTTATGAAAAAGGGGAAACCCTTTATCATGAAGGACGTCGTATCAGTGGGGTGTATTGTATTGAAAGTGGGATCGTAAAAATATACAAGACAGGGTTTGATGGTAAGGAACAAATTATCATGTTTGGCAAGCAGGGTGATATTATTGGTTACCGTTCTGTTCTTGCCAATGAACTGGCTTGTACTACAGCTAAAATTATTGATGAAGGGTTGCTTTGCTTTATTCCGGCCAACCTGTTGATACAATTTGTCAAGGAAAATCCGGGTTTCAGTTATGAGATCATGAAACTGGCCTGCAAGGAACTGGGTGATGCCAATCAATACATTACTGATCTGGCCCAAAAATCAGTACGCGAACGTCTGGCAGAAATTTTATTACATCTTACAGATAAATTTGGTTTGGATACTTATCAGACACTGCAAATATCCCTTACCCGCGAAGAGCTGGCAAACATTGTAGGAACGGCTACCGAATCGGTTATTCGTTTATTATCTGATTTCAAACAATCCGGACTGATAGATCTTCAGGGACGAAAGATTAAAATACTTGATATGAATGGATTAAAACATATCAGTAATGCCTTTCCATAGAAAGTATTTTATTCTTCCACATAATGATTAATAACAATGTAGGTAATTAAACCTACTATGATTATGATCAGGCTCCATAACAAAGCTGTATTATTATTTTCACCTTTTCCCATAATAAAAAGGACAATTCCTATACCTATTAACATTATAATAAGTCCGAGTTGTTTTAATAATTCCTTCATAATCAGACAGTTTAGTTATTTTTTTTCTTAAACTTTCGGGAAATAAATATATAAAAAAAACCAATTTTACTATTATTTTTAAAATAATACTCCGGTAGAGCCCAGAAAGTTCTTTCCAAAATGTTTATAGGATATTTCAGTAAGTTCCCTGCCCCGGGGTGTTCGTTTCAGGAAACCTTCCTTTATCAGGAAAGGTTCATATACTTCCTCAATAGTACCGGGATCTTCACCAACAGCCGTAGCAATGGTATTCAATCCTACCGGCCCCCCCTTAAATTTATCCATTATGGTCTGTAATATCTTATTGTCCATTTCATCCAGACCATGTCGGTCAATGTTCAATGCTTCCAAGGCATATTTGGTAATTTTATTATCAATGACGCCATTGCCCTTTACCTGTGCGAAATCCCTGACCCGGCGAAGCAAAGCATTGGCAACCCGTGGTGTGCCACGACTTCTCGATGCAATTTCTGTAGCTGCATTATCATGTATTTCAATCTTTAGAATGTGTGCTGACCGGATAATAATTTTTTTTATTATTTCCTTATCATAATATTCCAGATGAAAGTTGATGCCAAACCTTTCACGTAATGGGTTGGTAAGCAATCCGCTTCGGGTAGTAGCCCCCACAAGTGTAAAAGGATTCAGGCTGAGACGTACACTACGGGCACTCGGTCCCTTATCAATCATAATATCTATTTTGTAATCTTCCATTGCGGAATACAGATATTCTTCAACTACCGGTGTCAATCTATGGATTTCATCAATAAACAATACGTCGTTTTCTTCAAGTGATGTAAGTAGTCCGGCCAGGTCTCCGGGTTTATCTAAAACAGGTCCGGAGGTTGTTTTAATATTTACATGTAATTCATTTGCAACGATCCTGGCCAAAGTGGTTTTCCCCAGTCCGGGTGGTCCGTGAAACAACACGTGATCCAGGGCTTCCTCCCTCATGGCAGCAGCCTGAACAAATATCTTCAGATTTTCGACTATTTTTGCCTGGCCAGTAAATTCGGTAAAATTTGCCGGTCGGAGTTTATTTTCATATTCCCGATCTTCGGGTACAGAGGATAAATTATGTATGTTAACTTTACCTTCGCTCATGATCGATTTTCTGTTACTTTATTATACGCACATCTTTTTTTAAGTTCACACGTACTCCGTTAATCCGCTTTTCCACATCATCCTTATAAGTAATTGTTATTATGAGTTCTCCGTTTTTATCATATTTTTTCCATGTTCTTTCTCTCAGGCCGTTTGAATAATATCTTTCTTCCTTCAATTTTCCATCCGGATAATATAATTTATGTTTTCCATCCGGATTTCCCTGAACAAAACGGCCTTCATACATTAACTGACCATTTTTATAATAAAATTTCCATAATCCATCACGTAATCCGACAATATATTTCCCTTCTTCATGTACATCACCTATATTGACCTTCCAGTCCCCGTCCTTTTCACCATCAATATAATTACCTTCTGCTATCACATTTCCTTCCTTATCGTACTCAACATAATGTCCATCTTCTTTACCCTGATAATACTCTTCTTCCCTTCTCACGGAACCATCATCATAATACCAAGTCCACAAACCATTTTCCAGTCCGTTCATATAACTTCCAGTTTGCTCGGTCTTTCCATTTTTATATAAATATTTCCATATGCCTGTTTTTCGGTTATGCGTATATTTACCTTCAGACCGGACGGTTCCATTGTCATAAAAATATTTCCATTTCCCCTCCTTATCACCTTTTTCAGTTACGATCCCTTCCGCGATCACATGACCTGAATTATCATAAATCCTGGCTCCAATTACTTTCCCGTTTTTATCATATTGTCTGTGCACTCCAATGGGCACATCGTTTTTATAGGGTCCGCTTTCTATCAGATTTCCATTTTCATCATATTTATTTCTTATATCAACCGGACTGACAATACTGTCATTTTCCTTTTTCAAATTCACCAATTTACCATCCTGGTAAAATAAAACGACTTTTATATTTCCATTTTCATCAAACTCTTTATAATATCCGTTTCTCAGGCCATTTTTATAGTATTCTTCAATATATTTCTTCCCGTCAGGATAAAAAGTTATCCATATTCCATCTTTTTTTCCTTCTTTGTTTACCCGGTTAATCTTTTCTCTGGATATCATAAAATCCTTATGGTATTCATTGATAGCAATAATATTTTGCTTTTCATCAAATTCTCTTCCCACACCTTCCTTTTTTCCGTTCCTGTAAGGAATGATCTCTTTTATTTTACCATCCGGATAGTAAATATAAGCTTCTCCCTCCTTTTTCCCATTTACATATAGTTCACGGGATCGTATATATCCCATAATTCCATTCCCCTTATCGATATAACCATATTTTATATCATACCCGTTTTTTTTACCGTATTTGTAATCTATCTTTTCTATTGTATCACCTAATTGATTATAGAACACCCAGGTACTATCCAGCATATAATTAACTCTTTTTCCTTCTGACTTCTTTATACCTGTAACATAGTAAGTGATCCAATAGCCTTCGGGTTTTCCGTTTTTCATCATGCCTTCACTGGAAACCTGGCCATTCGGATAATAAAATTTATTATATCCGTTTGGGTTCACTTTTTTTTGTTGGGCATTTCCTTCCAATCCTTGAAAAGCAAACAAAAAAATAGTGAAAATAATTGTAATATATATGTTTATATTGTATTTCATCAGCCTATTGCTTTTCTACTTACCGCTTATTTCCATCATTCTTTCAATAGAACGGGAAGCTTTTTTTAACAAGTTCTTATCCAATATTATTTCAGGTTTTTCATATTTTAAACTGTTATAAATCTTTTCCAGCGTTATCATTTTCATAAACTCACATTCGCTGCAGGCACAGGTAGCATCATGACCCGGAGCAGGTATAAAGATTTTTTCGGGATCATTCAATTTCATCTGATGTATCACGCCGGGCTCCGTCGCTATAATGTATTTATTTCCTTTATCTGAAGAAGTAAACCGGATCAATTGTGAAGTAGATCCGATAAAATCAGCCATAATTCTAACAGGTTCTTCACATTCGGGATGCGCTATTATTTTAGCATCAGGGTTTTGTTTTTTCAATTCAACTATTCTTTCTACAGAAAACTGCCTGTGTACATGACAACTACCCGGCCATATAAGCATATCTCTCCCTGTCAGAGATTTGACATAATTACCGAGATTTTTATCGGGAGCAAATATGATCTTTTCATTTTCAGGCAATGACTCTACGATCTTTACCGCATTACTGGATGTGCAAATAATATCAGACATAGCTTTTACTTCAGCACTTGTATTCACATATGATATGACCGTACGACCCGGATTTTCCTTTATGAATTTTTTAAATTCATCTGCAGGACATGAATCTGCCAAAGAACAGGCAGCGTTCAGATCAGGTAACAACACTTTCTTATCAGGAGATAATATTTTTGCCGTTTCTGCCATAAAATGTACACCGGCAAATACTATGATATCAGCGTTTGTTTTGGCTGCCTCCTGTGATAAGGCCAAACTATCACCAGTAAAATCGGCAATATCCTGTACCTCATCTCTTTCATAAGAATGCGCAAGGATTATTGCATTTTTTTCGCGACAAAGATCTCTTATAGCATTTACTAAATCTTCTCCTTTGGGAGTTTCCTGATCAATGTATCCTTTTTCTTTTATTAACTTTTCAATATCCATATATTATGTAAATTTTTAAATAAACTTTATTATAATAATATTAATGTACTGTTAAAATTGTTCGTAAAATTGAAGAAATATTTTTCATAAAACAAAACACATTATATTATCATTTTTTTAACAAGACAGGAGTATTTAATAATCATTAATAATCAATGAATGAATAAAGTAAATATTTTTTAACAATAACGTAATTTTTGTTAAAAAATGTTTTAACATAAAGCAAAATGATACATATTAAAA
>WFSC01000127.1 GCA_015486185.1 Bacteroidales bacterium
TATCCCTTTCTTTTGTTTTTCCGTAACCAGGAAGGCATCCCCCTTTAATACGATATTATCATACCTTACAGGAAGAATGATCTTCCCTTTACTATCAGCCACTCCATATTTTCCGTTTGCCGTAATACGTACCATACCGGTGCCCGGAATGTTTTGACGTTGACCCTGAACATACTGGGCACCCGCCATGATTAGCCATAATATAATAAGAATATACTTCATAACCGGTTTTACTTTCCTTTTACGGATGGGTTTCCTGATGTACAAAAGAAATATTTTTATTCCTTATTTTCACTCCCTAGGCCGGGAAGTTTTATTAAATTTACATACTGTTTAAAAAATTAAGAAATTATGAAACGGACAATTTTAATATCCTTAGTTATTTTTTTTACTGCTTTTAGTCAGTTTTCGTATGGCTTCTCCTGGCAGGTTGCCAGTCCAAATGAAAAATATCTTGTTATTGCCGGTACCAATAAGGACGGTTTATTTCAGTACCAGGTATTTTATAATGGTAAAAATATCATTCTTCCTTCTACACTGGGTTTTTTATTACAAAACGGCACCATCGCAGGAAGACATGTTAATATGTTAGCTCATACCTTTAATCAATCAGATACTACCTGGAAACCTGTTTACGGTGAAAAAAACAAATATAGTGATCATTATCAGGAATTAAATATTTCATTACAGGATCGTTCCGGCTATATTCTGGAGATCATTTTTCGTGCCTATAATGAGGGCATTGCTTTCAGGTATAACATCACAGGCAATCCGTTTGGCAAAACGTTCTCCATTCATAAAGAGCTGACCGGATTTTCTCTGCCCGGAAAAGCCAGGGCCTGGGTCACTTACTCAGCCCAGGGTATTTACCACCTGATCCCTGTTGACAGCATACAAAGACCTGCCGAACGGCCATTGGTTATCCGCGAAAATAACGGTCTTTATGTTGCCCTGGGAGAAGCAGAACTTGTAAACTATGCCCGGATGAGATTTCTGCCTTCCACGGATAAAAAAAACACATTGATCTCTTCACTGGACGGTGATGTGACCCTGCCTGTACCCGGATATACTCCGTGGCGTTTTATCATGGCAGGAGAAAAAGCCGGCGAACTGGTAGAACATAATTACCTTTTGCTCAATTTAAATAAGCCTTGTGCCCTGAAAAATGTTTCCTGGATCAAGCCGGGAAAAGTCATCCGCGAGATCACACTGACCACCCGGGGAGGAAAGGCATGCATTGACTTTGCAACAAAACACAACCTGCAATTCATTGAATATGATGCCGGTTGGTATGGACCGGAAAGTGCCAAAACTTCAGACGCAACTACTGTCACCCCTGATCTGCAAAGGTCTAAAGGCCCGTTAGACCTGCAGGAGGTCATCCGCTACGGAAAAGAGAAAGGGATAGGGGTTATTCTGTATGTTAACCACATAGCATTGGAACAACAACTGGATACTCTTCTGCCGCTTTATGAATCATGGGGCATTCAGGGGGTAAAGTATGGCTTCGTACGTGTAGGTCCGCAATTATGGACCGGATGGCTGCATGAGGCTATCCGTAAAGCGGCAACATACCATCTTATGGTGGATATTCATGATGAATTCAGGCCTGCCGGATATACCCGTACCTATCCTAATTTCATGACTTGCGAAGGAATCCGCGGAGATGAAGAAAGCCCTTCCAATACGCATACGCTGATCACTATGTTCACGCGTATGATCGCAGGCCCGGCGGATAATACTATCTGTTACTATAACCGCAGGGTGGATGAAAAAATGGGTTCCCATGCTTCCCAACTGGCCAAAGCCGTTTGTATATACAGTCCCTGGGAATTCCTTTATTGGTATGATCGTCCGGAAGGATCGCCTGGGAGCAAACAACTAAAGGAAAAAGGAGGCTATGGCCTTATCGGCAACGAACCTGAACTGACCTTTTTCGACCAGGTACCTACCGTCTGGGATGATACCAAAGTATTGGAAGGAGAGATCGGTAAATATGGTACCATCGCACGTCGTCACGGAGAGGAATGGTTTATCGGCTCTATAAACGGGAGCCAGCCTCATACCGTTAAGATCCCCCTCGGTTTCCTTAAAAAAGACATAAAATACACAGCCACCATATTCAGTGACGATCCGGGCGTGTCCACACGCACCCACGTAAAGATAGAAACCAAAACCGTTGACCGTCATACGATATTGTCTTACGCCGTGAAGCCTGACAACGGTCTGGCCATGATCATTAAGCCCAAAACTTCTAAATAATTAGGTTTTGTCTTTCCTCACTAAAAATAGATTCTTTGCTGTTCTCATCGCTGCTCTGCGGTATGCGTGATCACATAACATCCAGCACCCAGCACCTGATGAAGCGATAAAGAGATGAAGAGATAAAGCGATAATGTAGATAGGTTTAAGGGATTAGGTGTTAAATATCATAACATCGTTTACACAAAAATATCATAACATCGTTTACATCTAAGTAAGGGCAAAATA
>WFSC01000128.1 GCA_015486185.1 Bacteroidales bacterium
ACTCCTGTCAGTGAATCACTTATCTTTCCCGCAATCCCGTATAAGGCTTCATGCATGTAATTCAGCAACGAATGAAAGTTGGACTGCCACAGAGCTAAGAGATCGCCGGCAGGGGTTATCTTGGTATTATCCAGCTCTATGGTCGTTTCGCGTCCGTGAAGGAAATAAGTAACATAATCCTGCCGTCCACCGCTGATCTGGTACCAGTCGCCACCATTGGTGATGCCATTTTCCAGGTCTGTCATATAGCCGGCCGGGCTATAGTTGTGAGCCGTATCTGCATATTCCCGGGAAATAAACCGAAACCAGGAATCGTCAGCATGGGTCTTTTCAGAGGAGGTCCAGCTATCCCACGGATAGTTGACCACCTCGGCTCCTGCATGAAAATTGGCTGACATGATAAAATGGCGATGCTGCATGAATTGCATCATGGCTATGTTTTCCACGGCATAATCATTATTGTCAGGGTGTGGCCCCTCGACAGGATCCGGAAAGTTGCGGTTTAGGTCCAATCCATCGGCATTTAATCGTGTGGCACCTGAAACGGTTTCATTGCCGCCATGGTAAGTGCCGTCAGGGTTGGCCAGGGGATTGATCCATATCTCCATATTATTGATCAGCGTGGTAGCCGTACTGTCTGTCTGATAATTACTTAAAAGATAATCGATCAGATGCAGCAACATGACATAACCTCCCGTTTCATCGCCGTGCATGGTAGAAGTATAAAAAAATTCCGGTTCGTTTTCATCCGTAGCTACACTATCGGATATTTTTACTGCCAGCAGCAAACGTCCCTGCACAGAAGATCCGATGGTATCAAGCAGGCAGATATCCGGATGATTGGACGCAAACCGGTGCATGACAGAGTCATATTGCTCATAAGTGGGATAGCTGCTCCAGGTATCCAGCCCCTTGGCAGTGCGGGCTGTGGCAAGATCTTTGGGAACAGGATAAAAATAAAGTCTGAAAGGAATATTTTGTTTCAGAAAATAACGGTATCCTTTTTCATTGACACAGGCTATGACCGAATCTTTCCTTACATTATCGATAAAGATCTTCCCTGACAAGTGATGGATAACAGCAAGGGAAGGCTTAGGAAAAATGATATATACCTCACCCCTTTCTTTCAGGATCTTTTTAGCAGTATCTTGCCCGTGAGCAGGAGGGACAAAGACCGCCAGGGAGAAAAAAAATATTAATAAGTAATTGTGCATGATAGCTCATTATACGTTAAAACGTATATGAAGAATATCTCCGTCTTCCACCACATAGTTTTTGCCTTCTATGTGAAACTTCCCGGCTTCTTTACAGGCATGTTCCGATCCCAGGGTGATAAAGTCCCGGTATTTCATTACTTCCGCCCGGATAAATCCTCTTTCCAGGTCACTGTGGATAACGCCGGCGGCTTCGGGCGCTGTCATTCCCTTGCGGATGGTCCATGCCTTGATCTCTTTGGGACCTACCGTGAAAAAAGTCTGCAGATCAAGCAGATCATAGGCAGCCCGGATCAGTTTGTCAACACCCGGTTCCTTCAGACCCATATCTTCCAGAAAGGCTTTCCGGTCCTCCGGATCTTCCAGTTCGGCGATCTCTGCCTCCATGGCTCCGGCAATGATGATCAGTTCGGGATTTTCATCCTGTATGGCTTCTCTTACCTTTTCAACATAGCCATTGCCCGTAATAGCCGATGCTTCATCTACATTGCAGACATATAACACCGGTTTGGAAGACAACAGGAAAAGATCATGGATCACCTTTTCTTCTTCGTCTGTCAGGGACAGGGTTCGTACCGGCTTGTACTCTTCCAGATGTGTTTTTACTTTTTCCAGTACCCGTAAGGCTTCTCTGGCTTCCTTATCGCCTGTTTTGACTTGTTTCTTTAGTTTTTCTATTTTTTTCTCCACCGATTCCAAATCTTTAACCTGCAATTCGAAATCGATGATCTCCTTATCCCTGACCGGATCTACGGACCCTTCTATATGTGGCAGGTTTTCATCATCAAAACAGCGAAGTACATGGATCAGGGCATCGCAGTTACGTATATCTGACAGAAACTGGTTTCCTACTCCTTCTCCCTGGCTGGAACCTTTTGCTAATCCGGGGATGTCAATGATCTCAACCGTGGCAGGTACGATCTTTTCCGTAGTCTGGAATTTTTCCAGTTCATAAAGCCGGGGATCAGGGACCTGGACAATCCCGATATTGGATTTACGGGAACCGAATGCAAATTCGGTAACTTCGGCTTTGGTGTTCGACATACAATTAAAAATGGTTGTCTTCCCTGTATTGGCCAAACCAATGATCCCGCATTGTAAACTCATAATCTTGTAATTGTTTCCCGCAAAAATATCAAATTTTGCCGGGATTGTAGTTATACAAATGTTTCAACAAAAAATTTTAATTACAGGATAATGATTTTTTGTACCTTTAGACTTGTTTTTTTTAAATATTTTCTCGTGAAGACAGTAATAAAAAGGCAGTTTTTTTTATCCGGGTTGTTATTGGTCCTGACCGTATCTCTTTTTTCTCAGATACCGATGAATAAAAAGCCAGAGCCGCCACTTACGCGAATCCTCTTTGTCTTTGATTGCTCACAGAGTATGGCAGGACAATGGAAAAGCGATAAAAAGATCAATATTGCCAGGCATATCCTTTCTGCCACTGTTGACAGCCTGGAACATTTAAAGCATATCCAGATGGCTTTGCGGGTTTTTGGTTTTCAGAGTCCAGTTCCGCCGCAGGATTGCTCGGATACCCGGTTGCTGGTGCCTTTCGGGCCCAATAATGCCAGGGCGATCAAGCACGAGCTCAGGTATCTTATGCCAAAGGGTACCACCCCTATCGCCCATTCCCTGGCCCTGACTGCCAGGGATTTTACGCCATGTGCCCATTGCAGGAATATTGTTGTCCTCATTACCGATGGTATCGAAGCCTGTGACGGGGACCCATGCGCTGTTTCTGCCGAACTGCAGAAAAAGGGGATCATCCTGAAACCTTTTGTGATAGGGATAGGAGAAGATCCCAATTTCAGGAAAACATATAACTGTGTGGGACAATATTACGATGCTGCCGATGAGGAACAATTTCATGATGTCCTAAATATTGTGATCCGGCAGGCTTTGGACCGTACTACGGCCCAGGTTAACCTGTTGGATATTCACGGCAATCCGACCGAAACCAATGTAAATATGACTTTTTATAACAGGGTATCGGGGAAGGTCATGGCCAACTATTATCATACGATCAATAACCGGGGGAATCCTGACACGATCATGCTGGATCCCTTGATTACCTATCGTCTGGTGGTACATACCATTCCACCTGTTATAGTGGATAGCATAAAAGTGTATCCCGGAAAACATACTATCATTGCTGCAGATGCCCCACAAGGTTCCCTGCAGCTTACGGTAAACGGATCCATGTACAAGGATAAACAGTTTGTCGTTCGTAAACACGGGATTAATAAAACAATTAATGTGCAGAAACTGAATGAGGTGGAAAAATATCTGGTTGGAAAATATGACCTTGAAGTGCTCGTGTTGCCCCGGCTGAACCTGACGGTCAATATCAAACAAAGTACTACCACTACCGTTGAGATCCCCCAGCCGGGTATATTGAATGTGGTCTTTCCCAAAGAAGGATATGCCAGCCTCTATCAACGTACGGATAAAGGCCAGATCTGGGTGACAAATCTGAAAAAAGATGTCATTACACAGTCCATGTATATCCTGCCCGGCGATTACGTTGTGGTTTATCGTCCACTGTACTCAAAAAGTGTATTATATACACGGGTAAAAAAAGTACATATAAGATCAGGGAGTTCGCAGACCTTACATTTTTATTAGCGGATTAAACCTTCCTGAAGAAAACACGTCTAACAGAAAAGCTTGATGATACTTGAAAGGATTTTCGGATAAGGATCTGGTTTCATGGTTTTCTGTCAAGGAGAAAAAAGAACTGGCCTTTACACGGATCATGGAAAAATACCAGGAGAAACTCTACTGGCATGTCCGCCGCATTGTGATATCACACGATGATGCTGATGATGTGATCCAGAATACCTTTATAAAGGTGTGGAACAACCTGGATCATTTCAGGAAAGATTCCGGATTGTTTACCTGGCTGTTCAGGATCGCTACCAATGAGGCACTTACCATTCTGAAAAAACAAAAAAGGAACAAATTCCTCCCTTGGAGTGACTATGAAAATTACCTGGAAGAAAACCTGGAAAGTGATGAATATTTTTTGGGAGACGCTATCGCTGAAAAACTGCAGAAAGCCATTATCCGTTTACCTGAAAAACAAAGACTGGTATTCAATATGAAATATTTTGAGGAAATGAAATATGAAGATATGGCCGAAATTCTTGGTACTTCGGTAGGGGCATTGAAAGCATCTTATCACCATGCGGTAAAAAAAATAGAGAATTATCTCAAAGAAGGTTAAACCATTTATTTGTTTAGGAGTCAAATGTATGGAGGTGAAAAAATGAAAAGAGATAAAAATATCGAACACATTCCGAATAAAGCATCCGGGCGGGAAGATTTCAGGGTGCCTGAAGGCTATTTTGAGCAACTGCCAGGCCGGGTCATGGAAGAAATAAGATCCGGTGAAAAAGACCGGGTTACTGAATCTAAACCCGCCCTGTTACGGATCAATCCTGTTTTTGCTATGGCTGCCGCCGTAATTGCCTTTGCTGTAATAGGTTACTTTTTTGTACAGTATCTTCATACATCAGATACGCCTGCCGTGATGTCAGATCATATTGTATCTTATTCTTCCCTTCCGGACGATATCAATGAAGATGTTCTTTATGAATATATTGAAAAAGAAAATATTTCTGCCGGTTTCTCCGTAATTGATGAAGATTCGGGAACGATCATTGACTACCTGATGGATGAAGGAGTAGATGAGTCCTTGCTGGCGCAACAGCTTTAATTATTATTTTATTGTCATGAATGAATTTTAAAAATTATAAAAAATGAAATCTTTTCGGATCATTATTGCCTGTATATTATTTTTTTCGTTCCTGCCGGGACATTTGAAAGCTCAGAATCCATCCCGCATGGATCGTTTAAATGCACAACGGGTAGCTTTTATTACAGAAAAGCTGCAGCTTACGCCCAAAGAGGCACAGGCTTTCTGGCCGGTGTATAATGAATACCGGCGGAAAAGAAATGAAATTGAACAACAAAAAATTAAACTGCTCAGGGATTATTCAATAAACCAGGCAGATCTTTCGGATAAAGAAGTTGAAAAAATGGCAGATCAGTATGTTCAGCTTGAGAAAAAAGAAACGGATCTGCTGCTGGTTTATCACGGGAAATTGAAAAAAGTATTGCCCATTAAGAAAGTGATGATGCTATACCGGGTAGAACGGCAATTTACAAGTTATCTGTTGCAGCAATTAAGGGAACGACGGACAAGAAATATTCCCAAAAGAAATTTTTGACCGCAACGTGCAAATGGGTTTTTGTTTTTATCCTGGTCGTATTTGATAAGTGGGGCTATTCCAAAGGCCCCACTTCTTTTTCTACTTCCTCCAGTATTTCGCACGATTGTACCAGTTCTTTCATCCGGGTATGGTCTTTATAAAGCGGACGGTCCACATCCAGGAAATCAACATGCCGCCGTATGACCTCCCGGGCCTTTTGTACACCTTTCCCAAAGGTGTAATCCCTGAAATCCAGAGCCTGGGCAGCAGCCATGAACTCAATACCCAGCACTCCGTAGGCGTTATCCAGTATCTGAAAGTTTTTCAGGGCAGTATTCATGCCCATCGAAACAAAATCTTCCTGGTCAGCGGCGGCAGGAATTGATTGTACACTGGCCGGTGCTGAAAGAATGCGTTGTTCAACGATTTGCATATCAGCAGTGTACTGACTGAGCATTAAACCGGAGAACATGCCGGCGCCTTTCGTAAGAAATGCCGGAAGTCCCTGACTGAGTGCAGGATTGTTCAGACGGTTCATCCTCCTTTCTGACAAAACACTGATCATGGTGATGGCTGCACCTGCCATGTCCATGGGCAGGGATACAGGCGTACCCTGAAAATTGGCTCCGGAGAGCTGCAGGTTGTCTTCCGGGAAAAATACGGGATTGTCTCCTACGCCGTTTAACTCAATCTCTACCTGCGAACGGGCATAGGCGAGTGCATCGTGGGCTGTGCCTATCACCTGTGGAGTCGAACGCATGGAATAGGCATCCTGAACCTTCGTCTTAAGCTTGCCGGTAGCCAGATCGCCTCCGGCTACTATTTTCTGAATGGCTTTGGCACTGCGGATGGCCCCTTTAAACCCACGGGCTTCATGTAGTTTAGGAGTATAAGGTTTCATATTGGCTTTCAACGCTTCCAGAGACATGGCCGCAGCTATCTCAGCCTGTTTGAGCCAGTTATTGGCATCATACAAAAACAGGGCACTCATGCCGGTGAGAAAATTAGAGCCATTGATGGTGGCCAGACCATCCCTTGCTTTCAGCCCCGGGACAGGTATCCCCGCTGCCTCCATGGCTTCTTTCCCATGCATCAGTTCACCCCGGTACCAAGCCTGCCCTTCGCCCAGCATGAGAAGGGCGATTTGTGCCATAGGAGCCAGATCTCCCGAAGCCCCTACAGAACCTTTCCGGCAAACATACGGAGTAACCCCCTTGTTGAGCATATCTACCAGCGTCTGTGTGATCTCTGCCCTGCAACCCGAGTTGCCATGCGCATGTACATTTATGCGCCCTAACATGGCTGCACGCACATGGTCAGCAGGGGCAGGATCCCCTATGCCCGCAGCATGATTGTATATCAGATATTTCTGAAACTCCTGCGTCTGATCATCCGTGAGGATCACCTCCGAAAACTCGCCGATGCCCGTGTTGACACCGTACATGATCTCGTGTGCTTCCATCTTTTGTTCCAGCATGTTGCGACATACCTTTATCCGCTGAACAGCACCGGGATCTAATGCTACCGGCTCGTTATGCCTGGCTACCCTGACAACATCTTCAATGGTCAGGTCTTGCCCTGTAATCGTTATCATGTCTCTCCTGTTTTAATAGTTAAATACCTGAAGACCCAAAGGTAAAAATTTTTGCAGGTTGATTTTATGATAAAAGGAATGCTTAGAAACATGTACTTCAACAGTATTCTTTCGCGGTTTATTGATCAACCTTCATCCTTCTCTTCATTAACCACCGGACGATCACGTACAGCAAAACCATAACAGAAAAAAAATCGCAGACCCGTCCTACAAAATCGCCATGCAGGGTATAAAAGGTTTTTTTATTGTTGGCACGGATTGTCCCGCGGATAACAGCCGGAACCCACCATCCGGTGATCTGTGAGGCTTCTCCCTGTTGGTTGATGAAGCAGGAGAGGCCGGTATTTGCCGAACGGGCAATGCTGCGCCGGTTTTCTATGGCCCTGAGGCGGGCAAAGTTCATGTGCTGCTTGTAGCCCGGCGTATTGCCCCACCATCCGTCATTGGTGATGATGAACAACAGGTTGGCGCCGTTGCGTACATAATGAGTCACATAGTCACCGAAGATAGACTCATAACAAATAGCAACGCCCACCCGCAGGGTACTGTCGGGAGAGATCAACGGAGTGCGTTTGGCTTGCGTGCCGAAGCTGCCCGTAGTCCCTCCCAGATTGATGATAACATCGCCAAGCACCGACCGAAGAAGTCCGGGATAAGGCATCGTTTCAACCCCTACAACCAGTTCTGATTTATGATAGGTTTGGATAGTGTTTGAAGTGTCGATCTGCAAAGCTGCATTGTAAATATCGTAATATCCGTTAAATGAATGCGACTTGCTGGCAGTGGGCGTAGGTGCTTTTTTTGTAAAATAAGCCCGCCAGGTAGTGGCTCCGGTGATCACTTTTACACGCGGATGCTGCCGGACAAAAGCTTTGATACGCCGGATACTCCGGCTTTGCATTAAACGGCTTTCCCACAGATTGTCATCAATAGCTGTCTCCGGAAAAACGACGTAATCCGTATGGTCAGTGACCATCGAATCAGCAAGATGAAGCATGATGCTCAGTTGCTGGTCATTGGACATGCCTGAGAATTTATCGTTATAGGGATCTATATTTGGCTGTACTACCACTACTTCCACAGGCTGGCCGGTTTCTTTATATGTTTTGAACCTGATCAGGGAAAAAACGATGGGCACAACAAGTACACAAGCAAGCACACCCAGCTCGAAACGTTTTTCACGAAGCGACCAGGTGCGGATATAATGGCGTAATATAAGAAAGATCAACAGGTTGACGAACAATACCCAGAAAGTGCCTCCCAGTGTTCCCGTATATTCATACCACTGTACCAGTTTTATGTCTTTGGCAAAACCGTTGCCCATAAGCAGCCAGGGAAAGTTGATCTCAGCGTTCAGATAAAAATGTTCATAAGAGGTCCAGATAACCAGATAACCGAAATAACCCATCCGGTCTCCCAGGGTCCGGTGACTTATATGGATCAGCCAAAAAGCTACGGCCATGACAAAACTGTTAATGATCACTGCTGCAACAGCCCCCGGGATGGTGGCATTCTTGATCCAGTATATGGTCAGGAGATTCCATATGAGGAAAGAACTCCACCCCAGCAAAAAAGCCCGTCCCGACTTGTATTGATCTTTGTGCCGGGTGAGATGGTCTTCTACGAAAAGCAGGGGTATCCAGGCGATAAAAAGGACAATCCCTGAAAAATGCTGATAGAAAGGCAACGAAAGTAACAGGGCGGAGAGGAGTAAAAAAATAAAAATATGACGGTTCTTCATGGGTTTACGTTCTTATAACTTTTTTGAATTTATATAATCTGTCAATAAAAGATCAAACTTTTATCAGTTTTTCTTTATTGACAAGATAAACGCCGATAAAAATAACAAATATCCAGAGAATCTGATCAACAGTGATCTTTTCTCCGTCGGTAATGCCCCACAGAATAGCAAAAACAGGGATGATATAGGTTACCGAAGCGGCAAAGATAGCTGTGGTATATTTGATAAGGATATTAAACAAAACTACCGCCAGAACAGAGCTGAACAGAGCCAGTAAAGTGATATATCCCAGGTTTATCATGGCTTCTTTGTCCAGGAAGATATTGGGCAGTCCCCTGAAGAGCAATACAATGCCGGCCAGAGGACCAATGATGGAAAAAGCAGCAGCAGCGATCGTTACCCCGTCCAGGTCGGAAAGCTTATATTTGATAAAATTCACGCTGATGCCGTAAAACAGGGTGGCAAGGATGACAAATAACCCGTACAGGTTACTCTGGTGAAGAATATCCGCACTATTGTCGTAAATAAGTCCGACAGCTCCTGCCAGTCCCAGCAGAATGCCCAGGATATTGACCAGCAAAACCCGGCTCCGGAAAAACATCAGTCCGATGATCAGGGCGAACAGGGGAGTGAGTGAGTTGAGGATACCGGCGATAGAGCTCTCAATGTGTGTTTGGGCCAGCGTGAAGAGATAAGCCGGGAAAAAATTTCCAATGATGCCTACAATAATAAGCGGAACAAGATGATCTCTTTTGATCCGGCTTAAACGCAGCAGAGCCATAGGAAAAAAAATAAGCCAGGCAATGAAAATACGCAGCGATGCCACCTGGACCGGATCGAAGGAACGCAGGCCCTTCTTCATCAGAATGAAAGAGGTACCCCAGATCATTGAAATGAGCAGCAACATGACCCATTGCCAGTATCTTTTACGCAGATCCATGGTGAAAAATTTCAGCAAAGGTAATGAATGATCTAAAAGTAATGTGTAAACATGAAGATATCAGCCCCGGTATGGCCACAGGCAGATCCTGTCCGGGATCCTGTATTGCGATCAATACATATAGATCATACGCCCGCCACTGCTGCCAAAACGAGGATTGACCACATTATTGTATATGGAACCGAAGGTATAGGTAATCCCGAAAAAGGTGTAAAACCGGTATCTGGTTTCCAGTTCTTTCCTGTATAATAGAATTTCTTCGGTGGATGCCCCTCCTTTTACCAGATTGATCTGATCATGTATCATGGAAACACTGCCTCCAAAATTTATACTGAATCCCTTAAATAATCTGATATTCAAATAAGTATCCACAGAAAGATTATTTTTTGACCAGTCAAAGAAATAATTGGACCAGTTCAGGGAAGCATCTATGGATCCCCATTTTTGTGTCAGCTCAAGGGCAAGATCCAGAGAATGGCCGAATAATCCTTCTTTCGTTTGATCATAAATGGTAGTATCTACATAAATATTGTAAGTATATCCGATCGTATAAAGAAGCCGCAATTGTTTCCGCGTGGATTCCGTATAAGGAAAGATGTCATACTCGATCCCGGGGTATGCCCTGAACTGAAATTTGTAGTTGGAGAAACTGCTTGAAGATAATGACCATCGTCCGCCTGCTGACCAGTGATCGGAAATACTCTTTACCGCAAGACCATACATGGATTTCGATCGTAAAGAACTGTAAATAATTTTATCTCCTGTGGTGATCTTATCTTCACTGATACTGTAATTAACTGAAAAATTGTATTTCCACTCGGGAGTAACTTTCCGGGCTACCACAGACCCGTTGAAATATTGAGAGTTTCTTGATTTTTGACCGTTTAAATATCCATTCATTCGTAAATCAAAAACCCAGCTTTTCCATTTGTCTTCTACTTCCTTTGCATGAGCAGGCTTGTTAAACCTGATCAGGATGTCTTTTGCCAGCGGTGTGTGTGCAACATAATGCATCAGACCAATCTTCAACGTTTCAACCTGCCCCTTTCGGATTATATCTCTTGTATCATCCGTAGAACTTGTATATACAAGCGTATCATTCATGCCTTTGAATTCTTTTTGCCCGAAAAAATGAAAAGTATAGGCCCTTCCGCCACTACCGGTAGGTTGCGAGGTTACCATTACATGTACCTGGGCTTCCTTCCGGTCACGGACATAATTGATGAACAATACATTCTGCCTGATATAATCTACATCGCACATAGGACAATCCAGAAAAATCTTCAGGGCATTCTTGCGGAGCGTATCTTCCTGTGCCGGAACGGGGTTCTGACCCAGGACCTTTATAACAGAGAAGAATATACAGACGTAAAAAAAACTTATTTTTTTTATCATGATCATGTGTTTTACTGAAAATGTTTTCAGGGATCGATTTTCAGATGACAATATATAACTAATATTTTAGTTATGCAAAATAATTATAATTTAGATTTTGCACGTATATATAATTTTTTGGGCTCATCACAATAATGCGTACCTAAAATACTAAAGCCCTCCCCTTGTAACCTTCGCCAGTCCCGATAGTATCGGGATCGGTGCCCAATGGAGGGGGTGAAAGGACAAAAACGGAACCGTGCTTTTTTATTCTGTGTGGTTTGATGATAAGGCCATGAAAAAAGTTATCTTTGTTATCAGGTTTTTAAT
>WFSC01000129.1 GCA_015486185.1 Bacteroidales bacterium
ATGCTTACCATCTGGGACAACTGATCTATTTCTTTGAGAAAGCCTGTGCCGTCAGTGGATATTTGCTGGGCGTCAACCCTTTTAACCAGCCCGGTGTGGAAGCCTATAAGCGCAACATGTTCGCTCTGCTGGACAAGCCCGGTTTTGAAAAAGAGACCGGAGAGATCAGGAAAAAGTTATAGTTTAATAGCCATTTCGGCTGCTTGAGGATGTGAGGATTTATGTACGAAATGCCTTCATTATCAGGGTAAAAACCAGCGTTTTTCATGAAATAATCTTGCATTTGGGAAATTTGCAGACATTTTATTATCTTTAAAAAGTCTGAGCAGGAGGTTTTGGTAGTTACTCAGGCATTAATTTTTATTTTATTTTTTCCCTATGCTGGTAAAAACATATGGTAGTGCAGTACATGGTATCCGTGCCATCACGGTTACCGTGGAAGTGAATGTGTCGAGTGGCATTCGTTATTTTCTTGTCGGGTTGCCTGATAATGCGGTGAAAGAAAGTCAGCACCGTATTCAATCGGCTTTGAGAAGCAATAAGCTGAAATGGCCGGGTAAACAGATCATAATTAACATGGCTCCAGCCGATGTGCGAAAAGAAGGGTCTTTGTACGACCTGACTATTGCCATTGGGATCCTGGCTGCTTCGGAGCAATTGCGTTCCGATGCACTGGGTCGTTACATGATCATGGGTGAGCTGTCACTGGATGGCGGCCTGCAGCCTATAAAAGGAGCTTTGCCCATAGCCCTTCAGGCCAAGGAGGCCGGCTTTGAAGGGATCATTCTGCCGCGGAAGAATGCCCAGGAAGCTGCGGTTGTGAAAGGGTTGAAGGTTTATGGCGCCATAAACCTGAGCGAAGTGGTGATGTTCCTGAATACGGGCAACACCCTGCCTGAAACAAAAGTTGATGTGGAGAGCCTTTTCCTTTCCAAAATGAACAGGTATCCCTTTGACTTTGCTGATGTGCGCGGCCAGGAGACGGTAAAAAGGGCACTGGAAATAGCGGCGGCAGGTGGCCATAATGTCGTAATGGTTGGTAGCCCGGGAGCAGGAAAAACCATGCTGGCCAAACGTTTGCCAACAATCTTACCCCCACTTTCCCTGGAGGAGGCTATTGAAACAACAAAAATTCATAGTGTGGCCGGGAAGATCGGGGATGATACTTCACTGATGACACGCAGACCTTTTCGCAGTCCCCACCACACGATCTCTGATGTCGCCCTGGTAGGTGGGGGTACTTATCCCCAGCCGGGAGAGATTTCCCTGGCACATAACGGGGTGCTCTTTTTGGATGAATTACCGGAATTTAAAAGGCAGGTACTGGAGGTACTGCGTCAACCGCTGGAAGACCGGGAGATCACTATCTCACGGGCCAAATTTACCGTACAATATCCGGCAAGCTTTATGCTTGTGGCATCTATGAACCCTTGTCCCTGTGGGTATTATAATCATCCTACCAAAACATGTGTATGCACAACCGGAATGATCCAGAAATACCTCAGCAAAATATCGGGTCCGTTACTCGACCGTATTGATATGCATATTGAAGTAATTCCCGTAGAATTTGATAAACTGGCAGGCTCACGGCCGGCAGAGACAAGCGCAATGATACGGGAACGTGTGATTAAAGCCAGAAAGGTGCAGGCAGAACGTTTTACCGGACAACCCGGCATTTACAGTAATGCCCAGATGTCAAGGAAAATGATCGAAAAATATTGCGGGATCGATGCCGGTGGCCAACAGTTACTGAAAAATGCCATGGAAAAAAGGGGCTTGTCAGCCCGGGCATATGACCGTATTTTGAAAGTATCCCGTACAATTGCTGACCTGGACCATTCGGAAAATATTCAGACCCAACATCTGGCCGAAGCAATCCAGTACCGTAATCTCGACAGGGAAGGATGGGGAGGATAAGGAAGCATGAAACTGGAAGGATGCAGGTTATGATACGGGTTATATATATTTGCAGGGATTAAGGTTAGGTAGTATTTTTTTAATAATACGACTATGAAGATAACACTTGCTCAACTGGATTATCTTATTGGGGATTTTAAGGGGAATGCCGGTAAGATCAGAAAGACCATTGAGGAGGCACGAAAAAGGGGATCGGATCTGGTTATTTTTTCAGAACTGACAGTTTCGGGGTATCCGCCACTCGACCTGCTTGAACGCAAAGAGTTTATTGAGCAATGCAGGCAAACCATTGATGAGCTGGCTCCGGCATGTACGGATATTGCCGCTATCGTCGGGAGTCCTTCCATTAATCCTGCCCCTGAGGGAAAAAATCTTTTTAATTCGGCATTTTTATTGTATGACGGCAAAGTGCAGGATGTGATTCATAAAGCTTTATTACCCACCTATGATATCTTTGATGAATACAGACATTTTGAACCGAATACAGAAGTTCACATCATTCATTTGAAAGGGAAAAAGATCGCTTTGACAATCTGTGAAGATCTCTGGGATGAGCAGCCCATAGAAATGGAATTCGGCAAGAGCCGTTTATACACTTTCTCTCCGATGCAGGAGCTGTCAAAATCGGATCCCGATTTTATCATCAACATTGCTGCATCCCCTTTTGCCTATAACCGCATAGGTGTCAAACGGGCGGTGTTTGTAAATAAAGCGCTGGCTTACAAAATGCCGGTATTTTATGTAAATCAGGCAGGAGCGCAAACCGAACTGATCTTTGAAGGCGGATCAATGGTCGTTAATCCCAATGGGGAGATCGTGGCAGAAATGAAACGTTTCGGGGAAGATGTGCAGGACTTTGAGCTGGAGGAGGTAATGTCTGAAATGAAAAAGATATCCGTTTCTCCTCCGGATGATTATATTCCGGAAGTTTTTGATGCGATCATTCTGGGACTGAAAGATTATTTCGGCAAGCTGGGGTTTACTGATGCCATCCTTGGTTTGTCCGGGGGGATAGATTCGGCAGTGAGCCTGGTACTGGCTAAAGAGGCCCTGGGAGCTTCCCATGTCCATCCCCTGTTGCTGCCTTCGCAGTTTTCGACAGATCATTCGGTCCGTGATGCTGAAAAACTGGCCAAAAACCTGGATGTATCTTACCATATTGTTCCTATAAAAGATGCCTATTCGGCGTTTGATAAATTGTTACGTCCGTTTTTTATGGATCTCCCGTTTGATGTAACGGAAGAAAATCTGCAGGCACGCATCCGTGCCGTTCTTTTAATGGCTTTTTCCAATAAATTCGGATATATCCTGCTAAACACCTCCAACAAAAGTGAGGCGGCTGTAGGCTATGGAACATTATATGGGGATATGGCCGGTGGGCTGTCTGTACTTGGAGATATTTATAAATCGGATGTTTATAAGCTTGCAAAATATATTAACCGGGATAAAGAAGTGATCCCTGAAAATATTCTGATAAAGCCACCTTCGGCAGAATTAAGCCCGGGACAGAAAGATTCTGACAGCCTGCCTGATTATTCTCTGCTTGACCAGATATTGTATCAGTATATAGAGCTACAGTTTCCGGTGGATGAGATCATTGAAAAAGGATATGACGCCGAAACGGTCAGGAAAACAATTCGTCTGGTTAACATGAACGAATACAAACGATATCAGGCTCCTCCCATCCTGCGTATTTCTTCCAAAGCTTTTGGTGCAGGGCGACGTTTGCCTTTGGTAGCAAGTTATGATTGAAAATATGTGTTATAAAACATTTTTTTTATCTTTGTCCGGATAAGATAAAATCAACATATAGCACCCATGGCATCAAAACACAACGATATAGCTTGTGATTATTTTTTAAATAATCCCACTTCAATTTTTTATCCTTTGTCAGAGGAAGAAAAGAAAGAATTATTCAACAATCATGTTTGCACCGTTTATAAAAAAGGTGAGATCATCTTCAAGGAGGGAGATAAACCAACGGGGTTGATTTGCCTGTCGAGCGGGAAGGTAAAGATATTCAAGGAAGGGGTAGGCGGGCGTGAACAGATTGTCAGGATGTCGAGTCCGTTAGGGTTTATTGGTTACAGGGCATTGTTTGCCGAGCAAAATTATTCGGGCTCGGCCGTGGCATTGGAAGATTCTGTTGTGTGTATTCTGGAAAAAGAAGCGCTTTACAAGGTGATGCGGTCCAATGCTGACCTGACCATGCGGATGATGAAGAAGATGGCTAACGAACTGGGTATTTCCAATACCCGTACTGTAAGTTTGACACAAAAACATATCAGGGGACGTCTTGCCGAGTCCTTGTTGTTGTTGGTAGATACCTATGGACTGGAAGAAGACGGGAAAACGATCCGGGCCTATCTTTCACGCGAAGATCTTGCCAACCTGTCAAATATGACCACTTCCAATGCCATACGTACCCTTTCTACTTTTGCTTCCGAAAATCTCATTTCCATTGACGGACGTAAAATAGGCATCCTCGATATGAAAAAACTCGAGCGGGTAAGTGATATGGGCTAGGCAGAAGGCAGAAGGATCTGCCACAGCTTCCAATCATATCTTGATAAAGATTTTTCTTTTATACATCCACCACGTTATATACCACAAGGAGGCCCAGACGGTTGTGGCTGTAAGGATGTTTTCAGCGGAGGTGCCTGCCCAACCGAATAAAACATGGGTAAAGGGTTTAAGAATATGCAGGTTAAAGCCGGCCCCTCCTACATGTGCAAAGAGATAAATAAATAACGGGTTCATACCTACAACGGCAAAAAAGATCACCCAGTTCCTGGATTTTTTGATATCAATAAGCCAATAGGAAAGAGCAAGTACCAGAAGGGAATATCCGCCACTGACAATTACAAAGGAAGAAGTTGCTATTCTTTTAATAATAGGGGTAACCGGATCAAGTGCATAACCGGCAATAATGCCAAGGATCCCGGCCAAAGCAAGCCATTTGAATTTTTTCATGGGTGATTTATTGCTGATCAGGAGATTTCCGGCCATGACGCCCCATATTGTATGAGCTGTGGTGGGGATAGCATTGAATGAGACCCAGTGCCCGTTCAGGTCAGCTCCTCCATATTGCAGATCCAGCCAGGTACCGAAATTTTCATTGGCAGTAAAAGGATGATTGAATCCCTGTACCGGGAAAAGGCGATAGATAAGATCGGATGCCAGTAAAAGAGCCAGTGAAAAAATCAGTTGAAAACGGAATGATTTATTTCTTATCAGAAAAGCGATCAGATAGGTTACAGATAACTGGGCCAGGACATTTTGAAAACGAAAGGTAATCCTTCCCGGGTTGATACAATAAAGAGCCCATCCCAGGATCAGCAAAAGAATGGAACGCTGGATGGCATGGCGGATCAGTTCCCGGTTTGTCTGTCCCAGCCTGATCCTTTTGGCGACAGAAAAGGGAATGGCCACGCCGACGATGAACATGAAGAAAGGTTGTACAAGATCCCAGAAATGCAAACCATGCCAGGGATAATGATGGAACTGGATAAAAATATCATAAGGCACCGATCCTTCCGGGAAAGTTTGTGTCAGATAGGAGAAAAGATGAGTGAATTCCCCGATCAGTAAAAACATGGTGGCTCCTCTGAAAAAATCAAGAGAAAGAAGTCTTCCTTCCGGAATGTAGGGTTTGGGATGTGTTTTTTTGGACATAGCATTTAAAAAATTAAAGGGTGAATATTTCAGGTAAGTTTTTCTTCTATAAAGTTTCCCAGCGTCAGATATTTTTTATACAATTTTTCATAGATTTTTACATTCTCCGGATCGGGAGTATATGTTTTTTCAAAGCCGTTTCCCATAGCGTTCTGTGCTTCTTCGAAGGAGGCATACACGCCGCTGGCCACTGAAGCTGCCATGGCAGCCCCCAGTGCTACGGCCTGTCCTGACCGGGCTACTTTGATGGGGCGGTTCATTACGTCTGCCAGTGTCTGCATTACAAAGGGAGATTTTTTTGCAATACCTCCCAGGGCGATGACCCCCTTGAATTCAATACCTTCTTCAATAAAACGTTCTGCTATTCTTCTGGATCCGAAAGCAGTAGCTTCTACCAGTGCCCTGAATACATCCGGTGCGTCTGAACCGAGGGTGAGACCCGTGATGGCTCCTTTCAGCAATGGGTTGGCATCAGGAGTCCTTCGTCCGTTGAACCAGTCCAGGGCCAGGATCCCTGATGTGCCGGGTGAAATTTTTTCAGCTTCTTTTGTCAGCAGCGTTAGTACATCTTTTTCCTGCCTACCTGAAGCCCAGGAAAGAAGATCCCTGAACCAGGCATATACATCCCCGAAAGAGGATTGACCGGCTTCAAAACCTGTCATGCCGGGAATGATGGAGCCATCTACCTGTCCGCTTATACCTCGTACCAGTTTGTTCCCGTATTTCTCTGCAGGAGCAACTACCATATCACAGGTGGAGGTGCCGACTACCTTGCTGAGATATCCGGGCCGGATCTCCCCGCCTACCGCACCCAGATGGGCATCAAAGGCACCGGTACCTATTATGGTAGAGGTGGAAAGTCCCAGGCGTGAGGCCCACTCTTCTGACAAGGTACCCGCCGGAACATCAGCCGTGTAGGTGATAGAATAAAGCCTTTTCCGCAATTCACCCAACAACGGATCCACTCGTGTCAGGAATTCCCCGGAAGGAAGTCCACCGAATTCTTCATGCCACATGGCTTTATGGCCGGCGGCACAACGGCTGCGTTTGAGGCTCAGGGGGTTGATGTCTCCGGTGAGCAGGGCCGGCATCCAGTCGCAGTGTTCTACCCACGACCAGGCAGACTCACGCACCTTTTCATTAGTACGTATTGTATGTAATATTTTGGCCCAAAACCATTCGGAGGAATAGATGCCGCCGGAATATTTTGTATAGTCCGTACCTCCCCATGAATGAGCCAGACGGTTGATCTCATCAGCTTCTTTATAGGAAGAATGGTCTTTCCACAGGATAAACATGGCATCCGGATCCTCTTCAAATCCTTTAGTCAGTGCCAGGGGTACTCCTTCCCGGTTTACAGCAACAGGAGTGGAGCCAGTAGTGTCAATAGTTATTCCTGCCACTTCTTCCGGTTTTACATCTTTTGCCTGTGCCAGGGTCTCTCTGATGGTAAACTCAAGTCCTTCAAGATAATCCAGGGGATGTTGACGAAAACGTTGGGTTGCGGGATCACAATAAAGCCTTTTTCCCCATCGTGGATATTCGAAAACAGCGGAGCTGAGTTCTGTTCCGTCGGCTGTGTCGATCAGAACGGCACGCACAGAGTCGGTACCATAGTCAATGCCAAATACAAGTTTTCTGCTCATGATGAATTTTTTGTATCCAGTAAGAAATCCCTTAGTTCTTCAAAATCAGGTTTGATGGGTATGGTTTGCTTCGGCTTGTCCATACATGTTGTCAAGGCTTCCGGGATAGGGGGAAGGGTACCGGTTTCTTCAGCTACCACATCCTTGAACTTGGCCGGATGTGCTGTGGCCAGAAAAATACCGGGGGAGTTATCATTGCTATTAACAGTCTGCAATCCCAGATAACCGATAGCGCTGTGTGGATCAAGTATGTATTTATATTGTTGATAGACTTCATGAATAGTTTTGCGTATTTCTTTTTCTTCAAAAAAGTGTCCTTTTATATCTTTTCGTAATGCTGTCAGATCATCGTGGTACATATGGCGTATCCGGGCCAGGTTACTTGGGTTTCCCACATCCATGGCATTGGCAATGGTCTGTATGGATGCTCTGGGTGTGAATATGCCTGTGTCAAGGTACTCAGGTACCACTTTATTGATATTGGTAGCTGCGACAAAACCGGCAACAGGGAGTCCCATTCTTTTTGCCATTAATCCGGAGGTAAGATTGCCAAAATTGCCACTGGGTACTGAAATAAAAGGTTTAATGTCGGACATTCCCAACTGGGCCCAGGCATAGAAGTAATAAAAGGACTGAGGCAGGAGTCTTCCGATATTAATAGAATTGGCCGAGGAAAGCTGTAAGTGGTGGTTTAAGGTATCATCGGCAAAAGCTGTTTTTACCATTTGCTGACAATCGTCAAAGGTGCCGTCAACTTCCAGTGCGGTAATATTTTCTCCCAGTGTGGTAAATTGTTTTTCCTGCAGTTCGCTGACTTTTCCTGCCGGATAAAGTATAATGACCCGTATCTTTTCTATACCCAGGAACCCATTGGCCACGGCACTGCCCGTATCACCGGAGGTTGCCACAAGTATGGTGATCTCCCTGTCTTCATTTCTGACAAAGTAGGAGAGGCAACGGGCCATGAAACGGGCCCCCACATCCTTGAATGCCAGCGTAGGACCATGGAAAAGTTCGAGAACATAATTATGATCATGCAGACGGATCAGCGGGATGTTAAAGTTCAGGGCATCCGTTACAATGTTCCACAGGGCATCGTCAGGCAGATCTTCTTTAACAAAAGGGCGGGCAACCCTGAAAGCAATTTCAGCCCAACTGAGATCGGGTAGTTCCCGGAAAAAGTTTGTGGAGAGTACCGGTATTTCCTGCGGTACGAACAACCCCTTATCGGAAGCCTGGCCCATGATTACAGCTTCACGGAAAGACACAGCCACAGATGATCCGTTGGTACTGACATATTTCATAATCAACGGTAAATATAATTAAACTGAATTTAAGTCGGAAAGAATTTTAACCCCGTCTGTAGCAATCTTTGAGACATAGGTGTGATAATTGATGCCGGTATTTTTGTAAGCCCGGGAAAGGGCTTGCTTTACCCTGCGTGCTGTTTCTTCTCCTCTTGTCAGGGCAAAGACAGAAGGTCCTGATCCTGAGATACCACAACCCAGGGCACCGGCCTGGAGAGCTGCTTTCTTTAGTCTGTCATACCCGGGGATCAGTAAAGAGCGTACCGGTTCGGCAATAACGTCTTCCATGGATCTGGCTATCAGATCATAGTCTTTACGAAAAAGGCCGGCAATAAGTCCTGCGACATTACCCCATTGTTTAACAGCATTTTTCAGGGCCAGGTTTTTTTTAAGAATATCACGGGCATCTTTTGTCCGGATCTCTACCATTGGATGAATGATAGCACAATACAGATCCCCGGGATAGTCCAGCCGGATTATATCCAGCGGCTCATAGCTCCTGATCAATATAAAACCCCCGTAGATAGCAGGAGCTACATTGTCAGCATGCCGGGTACCGGAGGCACTTATTTCTCCCAACATGGCAAAAGGAACCAGTTCCTTTTTTGAAAAACGACTGTCCAGCAGATTGTTGACAGCGACAGCCGTACCGGCAGCGCTGGCCCCGCTTGAACCGATGCCACTGCCGGGTTTAATCCCTTTTTCCATTTCGATCTCAAGGCCAAAGGGCATACCAGCTTCCTCCAGCATCTTACGGGATACCACACCTGCAATATTTTTATCAGCATCATACGGAAGGTTATCGGCTCCTTTGATACGTATGATGTGTATCTCTTTTTTTTCTGTTTTACGGAAGATCATGATATCTCCCGGAGCTTCTACGGGAAAGCCGAGGATGTCAAAACCACAGGTGACATTAGAGACCGTGGCAGGGATAAAGATTTTTATTGAATCCATAACAGAAGTTTTTTGGCTGGATTAATGAACCGTACGCATGATATCTCCGAAAACTCCGGCAGCAGTAACCTCTGCCCCGGCGCCAGCGCCCTGGATCACCAACGGCTGTGACTTGTACCTTTCGGTAGTGATCAACAGGATATTGTCTTTCCCTTCCAAATGATAGAAGGGATGGTTCCTGTCCACCTTTATTAACCTTATTTTTGCCCCTTTTTCAATATATTCTGCCACATAACGCAGACTTTTTCCTTCGCTTTCGGCTTCTTGTCTCATCCGTTCAAAATAATCATCGTATTTTTCCAGGAGAAGAAAGAATTCATCAAGGTCTTTTGATTTCAGACATTCTTCCGGCAAAAAGGATTCTCTTTTAACATCTTCGATATTCATTACTGCTCCTGCTTCACGGGCCAGGATCAGTATTTTTCGTGCTACATCTTCACCGCTCAGATCTATTCGCGGATCCGGTTCGGTCAATCCCTTCTCCATGGCATTGCGTACAGTGGAGGAAAAACGGTTTTGAGAATCAAATGTGTTAAAAATATAGTTCAGTGTACCGGAAAGGACCGCTTCAATACGCAGTATCTTATCTCCACTTTGTACCAGATCGTTCATGGTTTTGATCACGGGAAGTCCGGCGCCAACATTGGTCTCAAACAGGAGTGATACATTTCTTCTTCGTGCCAGACTTCTGTTATTCAAATATATGGGATAATCTGTTGCAATGCCTGTCTTATTGGAAGCTACTACCGAAATGCTGGCATCCAGTATTTCTTCATACCATTTTGGTATCTCGCTGCTGGCTGTGTTGTCAACAAAAACACTGTTGCGAAGATTATAGGTTTTCATTTTACGGATAAAAACCCGCATGTCTGTTTTGATGCCTTTCTTTTCAAGTTGTTCCTTCCAGTTTTCAGGGGTTATTCCTTCATTGTTCAGAAGCATTTTCCGGCTGTTGGCAATACCGGCAAGGTTCAATTCAATGGAAAATTCTTTTTGCAGATATTTTTTTTGTGCTGCGATTTGTTTCAGGAGGGTTTTCCCCACATTCCCCACGCCAACAATAAAAAGATTGATCTTTCTGTATTGAGACAGGAAAAATGTTTCATGGAGGACATTCATAGCTTTTTTCAGGTCTTTTCTGTCGATAACCACCGAAATATTTCTTTCGGTGGATCCCTGTGCAATGGCTATGACATTGATTCCGTTACGACCCAGTGCGGCAAAGGTTTTTCCTGACAGTCCGATGCTGCGTTTCATGTTGTTGCCGACAAGGGCTACCATGGCAAGATCGGTCTCTACTTCAACAGGGTTGATCCGGTTGTATTTCATCTCCAGTGAAAATTCATCCCTGATAAGTGTGATGACCAGGTCGAGATGATTTTCGGGGATTCCAAAAGTGATAGAATATTCGGAGGATGCCTGGGTCAGAAAAACTACGTCCACCGATTGGTTGCTAAGTAAACGGAAAAGGCGGGCAGCAATACCTGAAGGTCCGGAGATACTGGTCCCGGAAAGTGTTAACAAAACCAGCCTGTCGATGCCGGAGATGCCTTTAACAGGATGTTCGTTATTTCGGATATCGCTGGTTATAAGTGTCCCGGGTTCATCCGGTGCAAAAGTGTTGCGTATCTGAACATCTATTCCTTCATGCAGGAGGGGTTGTATGGCAGGAGGATGAATGATCCTGGCACCAAAGGTAGAGAGCTCCATGGCCTCTTCATATGTCAGGCTTTCGATAGGGCGTGCCTGTTTTACCATACGTGGGTCGGCTGTCATAACACCTGAAACATCCGTCCATATCTCAAGTTTCCCTGCTTTCATGGCTCCGGCTACTAAAGCGGCGGTATAATCCGATCCGTTCCTCCCAAGGGTCGTAGGTATATCCGTCATGGTTGAAGCAATAAATCCGGGAAGAATATAATTGCTCCCTTTCTTGATGTGGCGACGTAACAACTTATAGGTGATCTCCCTGTTCACTACAGCCTGACCGAATTTGTCATCGGTACGGATCAGCTCTCTGGCATTGAGCAGAATGACCGGAAATCCATCCGTTTTCAGAGATTCGTATAAAATATTGGCAGAAAGGATTTCTCCGTATCCCAGTAATTTATCCCGGGTTTTTATTGAGAGATCCCCTGTCAGGTAAATACCATTGGTGAGATCTTCCAGCTCATTCAAGATTTTTTTAATGAGCGAGATAACATGGCTTTGTTCGTTTACAGGGATCAGTTCGTGTACCCAATGAATATGTTGTTTCTCAATAATATTCAAGTCGATGGTATAATCTTCCACTCCCGAAGCAGCTCTTTCGCCGGCCCGGGACAGATGATCCGTTGTGTCTCCCATGGCAGAAAGAACGATCACCATTCCTGCGGGGTTTGATCGGCTGAGAATTATTTTTTTGGCTTTTTCAATACATCCGGCACAAGCCAGGGACGAACCACCAAATTTTAAAATCTTCATATTATATTGTTTTTTACCAGATATTAATGATCTACTGGATTATATTAAGGTTTTAAGTTTTTTTACAAAACGGTCAGTACCAGGTTAAGTAAAAAGACCGGATTGAATAAAATATATGTATTATGGATTTAAAATTACTACATACCCCTTACGGGGTCGTGGTCGTGATGGCAGTTGTGGCAGCAGATATGCTGCACATTCGACCCTGCAGGCCGTTCATGATATTTGATATATATGAATAAATATTCATGTTATCTTTACAGACAGACAAATATATAACAGAATTTTTCAATCAGAGTAATATCGAATGAAATTTATAATGTTTCTAAATAACCTTTTATTGATAAGGACAATATGAAGAACGGTTTTTGTGTTTTTCCGGGAAGTGATAAATGATTGAGAAAGAAAGGATATACATAAAATCATTGGATCTGGAATAGAGGGAAGCATATCCGTCTATACTGTCGCTGAATATAAATTCAGGTATCAGCTCGGCCCGCAGGGAAAAAGCAGAAGACAAACCATATTGAATAGATGTTCCCAGGGTGATAACAGTGGCTGATCCCTTGGGAGCGGTCATGTCATCGCCTGTCATGCTTCCTCCCGGGGTAGCATTATAGAAAAGTATTCCCGGACCTCCCAATATATCAGCACGCCACCGTGTCCACTTCATGAGTAACCCATTCCCTGAATATCCCCTTGAATCCTTTTTATAGAAAGTATATAACAATTGGATGGCAGGTTGGATGATCCTTGATGAATAAGAATAGTTTCTTGCTGCGTTCAGTGTCCCTTTATCACTATCGGAAGCAGTACCGTAAATCAATAGAAATCTGGCTGCTAAATACGGGCTGATCGAATAGCTGATGTTTGCAGAGAAATTATACCCGGTACCCATATTCCCGATATCTCCGAATAAAAGGGGAAGACCATAACCTGCACCAATGCTGGGGTCATGATCTTCGCGGATGTATTGTGCAAATAAACTATTTACGCATAACAATAATAAAATAATATAGGCGACGAGTCTTTTCAGTTTCCAGAAAAGTTAAAAAAATCCATATATTTTATAAAATCGTATGCTGACAAAATTTAGTATCTTTGAAAAAATAAAACACATGCAAAGATGGAAACTTTAACAGAAAATACCAAGACCGAAATCCGGTATGCAGGTTTTTGGTTACGTCTGGTAGCCTTTCTCATCGATTATTTTCTTCTGGAATTTGTTGGATTTATTCTGTCGCTGCCTTTCATAGGCGGGATTATTTTATCAGCCATAAGTTTAG
>WFSC01000130.1 GCA_015486185.1 Bacteroidales bacterium
GGTTTCCGAGTTATTTGTCGTTGGTGATATTTTTGACTACTGGTTTGAATACAAGTATGTTATTCCTAAAGGTTTTACCCGTTTTCTGGGGAAAATGGCTGAATTTACCGACCGGGGGATTCCCGTTCATTTTTTTACAGGCAATCATGATGTGTGGATGTTTGATTACTTTCCGGAAGAGTTGGGTATTACCGTTCACACGGGGCCTTTTGTTTATGAAAACAGCGGGAAAAAATTCTATATAGCCCATGGTGACGGGTTAGGCCCCGGCGATGCAGGATATAAGCTTCTGAAAGGAATTTTCACAAGTAAGGTCCTCCAATGGTTGTATGCCCGGTTACATCCCAATTTCGCCACCTGGCTGGCTCACAAATGGTCACGGGCTGACAGGGATAGCGAACCCGAAGCTTTTCTGGGAGAAGAAAAGGAAATCCTGATCCTGCATGCCAAAAAGATACTGGAAAAAGAACATTTCGACTATTTTATTTTCGGCCACCGGCATATGGTGCTAAATCAACCACTAGGGACAAACTCCAGGATCATTTATCTGGGCGACTGGATCACACTATATTCCTATGCTGTTTTTGACGGCAATAAAATACATATTGAATATTACAAACCCTGATAAAAAAGAAAGCCCCGCTTCCCGGGGCTTTCTTTATTCTTTTCCTCCTTTTTTGATCCGCATCCCGTAAAAAGACTTATGAGCAAAGATCAGTCCGAAAATCAGTAATAATATACCGATTACAACTGTCCAGTCAAATGTGCCGGTACTGTGTGCGTTCATTCTCATGTGTACGGCGATCTCAACAGCCAGCAAACCGAACAGGGTCGAGAATTTTATGATCGGGTTCATAGCCACGGAGGAAGTGTCTTTATAAGGATCTCCAACCGTATCGCCAACCACGGTAGCTTCATGCAACGGGGTACCTTTTTCTTTCAGGTCCACCTCAACGATTTTTTTGGCATTATCCCATGAACCACCCGCATTGGCCATATATATAGCCTGGAACAGGCCAAACACAGCCAGGGAGATCAGATAGGACACAAAGTAGTTCGGATCAAAGAATGCAAAAGCCAGGGTTAACGAAAAGATCACCGCAAACACATTCCACATACCATTCTGGGCATATTTTGTACAAATTTTCACAACGGCTTTGGAATCTTCTATACTCGATTCTGTTTTATCAAGATGAATATGTTTTTTTATAAACTCTGTTGCCCGGTATGCCCCGGTAGTAACGGCTTGTAAGGAAGCCCCGGTAAACCAGTAAATAACCAGTCCTCCGGTAATGAATCCAAGGATTACCTGCGGATCAAGCAACTGAAGTTGCATAAGACCCAGTTTTTTCAACAACAGAATAATGGCAAAGATCATCGTAGTTGCTCCTATGACTGCCGTACCAATTAATACCGGTTTAGCTGTAGCCTTAAATGTATTTCCGGCAGCATCGTTGGATTCAAGATAATATTTCCCCATTTCAAAATCGGGTTTAAACCCGAATTCTTCTTCAATTTCCTTATCTATGTTTTCCCTTTTTTCTATCCGTGAGAGTTCAAAAACCGATTGTGCATTATCTGTTACCGGTCCGAAACTATCTACGGCAATGGTCACGGGGCCCATGCCCAGAAAACCAAAAGCTACCAGACCAAAGGCAAATACCGTAGGATAGATCATGATACCACTAAGTCCCAGGGTGCTGATGAAATAACCCAGCGCCATTAACACAACAATGGTTAATCCTTCCCAGAAAGCTGAGAAATTACCGGAAACCAGGCCGGAAAGTATGGTCAGTGAAGCCCCTCCTTCCCGGGAAGCTGTCACAATTTCTTTCACATGACTTGAGGTAGGCGAGGTAAATGACTTGGTCAGTTCGGGAATCAAAGCAGCAGCGATCGTACCAACACTGATAATGGCAGAAAGCTTCCACCACAATCCGGTCAGGACTGTTCCGTTTTCAAGCCGGATATCCCCGCCAAGGAGAAAATAGCTGACAATAAAGGTACTGATAATAGAAACGAAGGACGTAATCCATATCAGGCTGGTAAGCGGCGCTTCAAAATTATAATCTTTGGCTTTCCCATATTTTGCCTTTCCGTAGGTATCATTGATCCAATAGGACACCAGAGAAGTAATGACCATCATGATACGCATTACAAAGATCCAAACGATCAGGTTGGCCTGGAAATCGGTACCTACAACTGCCAGTACAATAAACGAAATCAGGGCAACACCCGTTACGCCATAGGTCTCAAAGCCATCTGCTGTTGGTCCTACGCTATCCCCGGCATTATCTCCTGTACAATCAGCAATTACACCTGGGTTTCTCGGATCATCTTCCGGCAGGTTAAATACGATCTTCATCAGGTCGGCACCGATATCTGCGATCTTCGTAAATATTCCTCCGGCCACACGCAGGGCACTGGCCCCCAGTGACTCTCCAATGGCAAAACCGATAAAACTGGCACCGGCACTATCACGAGGTACAAACAAAAGAATAAAGATCATCATGAACAGTTCAACCGTGACCAATAACACCCCTACACTCATACCGGAACGCAGGGGAATAGAGGTCACTTCCCAGGGATGTCCTTTCAATGAAGCGAAAGAGGTACGGCTGTTGGCCAGTGTATTGATCCGTATGCCGTACCAGGCAACGCCATACGATCCGGAAATTCCTATAATCGTCCATAATATTACCATAAAAACCTTCGGGATGGACATATGGCTGAGGCCGAAAAAGTAATAGAAAATAGCCACGGCAATGATCCCAAAAAGAATCAACAGAAATTTTCCCTGCTGTAACAGATAAGTCTTACATGTCTGGTAAATAATGCTTGAAACATGTAACATGGATTTATGTGCTCCGATCTTTTTGATCTTGGCGTAGGTCCATACCCCGAAAACCCAACCAAAGATCACAAACACCAAACCGTAAAACAAAAGATCCCATCCATTTGCACCTCCCAGTTTTGGAAAGACACTTTCCCGCATACTGGGCACTTTCAGATCGGCCTCACTGGCCAGGGATAAAAAGGGAAACAGCAAAAAGAGAAACAGGCCTGAGAATATTTTCTTTTTCATAGCAATAAGTTTTAATTACGCATTACAAAATTCCGGCAAAATTTTTAATTCCACAAATATATATTTTATCAAATAC
>WFSC01000131.1 GCA_015486185.1 Bacteroidales bacterium
ACATATCCTTCATTAAACCGTTAAGCAGAGAATTGTGGATTGTTATCGAATCAAGCTGCTTAAAACAGGCTACGGTTTTCATTTCAACAAAACGAGCTGTCCCCTCATTGATCTCCTGGCCCTGCTCATATTCACGAATAAAGGGATCCATATGTTTCCATCGATAGTGACGGACTGCCAAAAACTGTTTCAGCAACTCACGGGTCAGGATAGTATCTCCGTTGAACATAGCTTTCAAACCATCTTTTAGAATAAGTAATTCCAGGGATGACAGGGCGGTATTCTCAACATTAAGGATCGGGTATTTTTCTTCTCTTCTCCAAGGAATCTCTCCAAAATAGAGATGCTGATATTGATGAAACCCTTCGTGGGCAGTTGTACTGAATAAAACATATTCGGGATGATCGAAAGAAAATAACATTTTCGTAGGAATCCCCATAGCAAAAGTACGGATTGAATCAATCCTGAGATTAAAGACAAACTGTCCCACGAGATCGCCGTATTTCCCTTCATGAACAAAAACGTTCTGATCAACGGGAGGCCATGAAGCAGGGTACTTTTGAAAACCCCGAGGTGGATGATCCCCATTCACATATAAAACCCATTTATCAGGCAGATAAATAACATATGGCGTTTTCGAAAGATCATAACCCGGCCATATTTTATCCTGATAATGTTTAAAAGTGTAATGAAGCCCCGTTATTACTTTCAGCATAATGGACTCTTCCCGGGACAATATTGTCTGAGCATTCACCCGGAGGGACAAGACCAAAAGGAAAATCAGCCAAAACCACAGGTATGTTTTATTAAAAAATCTGACCTTCATCATTTGAACAAGTTTTTCTCAAAACAAAATTACAGATCAAAGCCAAAGCATTCTGTTAATGAAATGTTAATGTCAGGTTAACATTGCCGGAGATTGTCAATTTCCGTTATCTTTACCTTGTATTTGACCAGGATTTATGAAACCCAAACTTTTAATGATCGTCGCAGGAGCTGCTTTGGTCGTCATCATTGCCGTGCAGTTTTATCTTATCTCCGGCCTTTACCATTCGCGTACCCGCGAATTTGACGATACTTACCAAAAGGCGATAAAAAAGGGTATGGAATTATTGCAGATGCAATACAATACTTCAGGTTTTGATTCGGCCTATTCCATGATCGATTATGTGTCCATGAACATACTTAAACAATATACGATGAAGCCGGGAGATTCGGCAAGACACGCCCTTGACAAACAAACCCTTTCATTCATCCTTCATATCCTCAGACGGTATGATATGGTTACGCCTTTTCTGAAGGCCTACTTTCAGGTCAACGGAATGGATGATGATTTCAGAGAGCATATCCTGATCCGTAGTTTTACTCTGCTCAACCCCGGCGGGGATATACACATTGCCGCCAACCCCCCTGCAGAAACCGGTATGAAGTACAAAAAAGGGAGTTTATATTATGTAAACAGTTTCAGAAGTGAGGGAAATTTTTACAAACTTTATTTTGATTATTACTTTGATTTCACACATAAAGCCCGGATCATTTTCCGGAATATGCTGGGTTCCCTGCTGTTATCTTTGCTTTCCATACTCATTACAGGAATTATTTTTTTTATCACCCTGCACAATATGCTAAAATACAAACAGCTTTCGATGATAAAAACCGACTTTATCAACAATATGGCTCATGAGCTGAAAACTCCGCTTACCACTATCGCTGTAGCCGGTAGTACACTGGGGGATCCAGCCATCAGAAAAGATCCCGAAAAAACAGCCAGTCTGGTTTCTCTCATCAGGCAACAAAATCAACATCTGGGTAAACTGATCGACCATATCCTGGACATCAACCTGTGGGAACAGGAACAGATCATCCCAAAAAAGAAGTATGTCCGGCTGAAAGAGTTCCTGACAAAAATACTCGAAGCCTTTCGTCTGGAGAACAAAGACATGGCGTTCAAACTGGAAGAGGCCCTGGACCTGGATGAGGAGCAGGCTTATCTGGACGAGTTCCAGTTTTCCATCGCCATACATAACCTGCTCAGCAATGCCCTGAAATACGGAGGAAATCCTCCAGTGATCGGCTTCAGGGCCAGTGTCAGAAATCAAAGTCTGACGATACAGATAACGGATAACGGCCACGGTATTTCCGGAAAAGACAAAGATCATATCTTTGAAAAGTTCTTCAGGGGAAGAAATACACAGCATCATGTCAAAGGATTGGGACTGGGATTGTACTATGTAAAAAAGATCCTTGAAATGCATCATGGAACCGTAACATTGGAGAACAGTACGGAAAACGGCAGTAGTTTTATCATCACGGTACCGTTATGATTACTTTTATAATGAATTTTTATCATGATCACACTCTTGCTGGTCGAAGATGACAAGGACCTTGGAAAGGTGCTGAAAGAATATCTGGAGATGCAGGGC
>WFSC01000132.1 GCA_015486185.1 Bacteroidales bacterium
GTTCCAGTTGCTTTAAGATATGGCCAATCCTTGTTTTCAGATTTTCCTCAGCCAGTCCGAGTTGTACAGAAAAATCGAGAGCGACCATCATGCCCCAGGCTACCGCTTTGCCATGCGACAAGTTGTAAAGACGTTCTATTCCATGTCCGTAAGTATGCCCGAAATTCAGGATACGGCGCAGTCCGAAATCTTCTTCATCACGACTGACCACCTCTACTTTTACCCGGACACTACGATCGATCAGATCCGTGATCAGATCAGGATCACCTGAAATTTCTTTTACGTTTTTTCCTTCGATCATTGACAATATTTCAGGATCCCGTATCAATCCGTATTTAACCACCTCGGCCATACCTGAGATAAATTCATCTTCCGGTAAAGTTTTCAGAAAATGCGGATCGATCAATACAAAAGAAGGTTGTCGGAATGTCCCCGCCATATTTTTATATTCTCCCAGGTTAACACCATTTTTCCCTCCAATAGAAGCATCCACCTGCGCCAGTAAAGTAGTTGGCACAAAACCCAGACCGATTCCCCGCTGAAAGGTAGTGGCAACAAATCCTCCCAGATCACATATAACACCCCCTCCAATAGCAATGAGCATTGAGCCGCGATCCATATGAAAACGTATCAACTCATGATAAATAAGAGTGGTTCGTCCGAGCGACTTGGTATCTTCCCCTTGTGGTATATGTATGACCGGAACATCGGGAAAACGATCGCCATATAATGCAAATACCTGATCGTCGGTCAGGATAACTACCCGTTTCCCTTCAAAATGATCAGGCAGTTTCTCAAATGGTTCCTGAACCAGAATATCAGAGATCCCTGTTCTGGTATGCAATTGATATTTTTTCATACAATCATCCCGGTTTATTCGTTCATGATCTTATTCTGTTTCTTAATTGACTCCTGATGGATCGCACGGAACACCTTATCAACAAATTCTTCACTCATATTCTTCTCATGTCCCTGTACCAGACGTTTTCCCACAATCTCGTTCCATCTGACATTTTGAAAAATGGTAATATTGTGCTCCTTTTTATAGTGACCTATTTTTTCTGAAATACGCATTCTTTTTTCCAGCACATCCATCAATTCATCATCCAGCAGGTCTATTTGTTTTCTAAGATGTTTCAGGGTATTCAACAATTTTTCATCTTCGACCTCAGCTTTTCTGATCACAAGCTTATCGAGCATTATTTTCAGATCATCGGGAGTAAGCTGCTGTTCTTTATCACTGAGTGCAACATCCGGATTGATATGTGACTCAATAAACAAACCGGTAAAATTCAGGTCCATGGCTTCCTGGGACACTTCCTGCAAGAGATCACGTCTTCCGCAGATATGACTGGGATCGGTAAGAATAGGGAGTTTGGGGAAACGGCGTCTTAACTCGATGGGGATTTCCCACTGCGGGACATTGCGGTATCTGTTGGGCCCGAAATAGGAAAAGCCACGGTGTAATGCTGCCAGCTTTTTAATCCCGGCACGGTTCAGACGTTCCAGCGCGCCTATCCAGAGGTTCAGATCCGGATTTACCGGGTTTTTAACAAAGACCGGATTATCCAGGCCACGCATGGCATCAGCAAGGTTTTGCACCAGAAACGGGTTAACAGTGGTACGGGCTCCGATCCAGAAAATATCAATATCGTACTTCAGGGCTTCAAAGATATGTGAGGGGTGGGCTACCTCAATGGCCACCTTCATCCCGACTTCTCTCTTTACCTTTCTCAACCAGGGCAGTGCTTTTGAGCCCATGCCCTCAAAGCTGCCAGGACGGGTTCTGGGCTTCCAGACACCTGCACGGTAAAGGTTTATGCCTATCCCTTTCAGCTTAATGGCGGTCTCCATTACCTGCTCTTCGGATTCTGCACTGCAGGGCCCTGCCACTATGACCGGCTTTTCTCCCAGCTCCTGCGTACAATCCAGTTTCTCCAGCTCAATTTCATATTCCATGATCCAACAATTTATAAAATATTATTGATACGTTCCAATGCTTCCCGTAGTAAAATATGGTCTTCACACAGGGAAACCCGCACATATTGCATTCCGTTCTTCCCAAAAATACCACCGGGTGTTATGAAGACCCTCGCATCATACAGGATCTTATCTGTAAAATCAAATGCATTCATTCCTCCGGGTGTTTTAGCCCAGACAAACAAACCATTGGATTCACGTTCGTAGGTACATCCCAGCCTGTCAAGCAGCGAAAAAACAATTTCCCTTCGTTTCTCATATTCTTCATTCAACTCCGGGAACCATGTTTCCTGTGCATTTATGGCTTCGACAGTAGCCAGTTGCATCGGTTTGAAAATGCCTGATTCCACATTGCTCAAAACGGTAAAAACAGGATCCAGGAAGGCCGGGTCACCTGCCAGCATGCCCATTCGCCACCCTGCCATATTATATGCTTTACTCATTGAGTTCAGTTCAACTGCCGTTTTTCGTGCATCATCCATAGAAAGGATACTCAAAGGATTACTATTCAGGATAAAGCTATAGGGATTATCATGGCAGATCAGGATATCATGTTCCGATCCGAAATCCACCAGTTTCTGAAGCAGCTCTTTGGATGCCGGTTTTCCGCTTGGCATATTCGGATAATTGACCCACATCATTTTCACCCCGGAGAGGTCCCTGTTTTCCAGTTCTTCAAAATCAGGGTACCAAGCGGTCCGTTCCGAAATATTGTAGGTAACAGGGTGTGCCTCCACCATTTCGGTAACAGAGCGGTAAGCAGGATAACCTACATCCGGCACAAGTACTTTATCTCCGGGATTCAG
>WFSC01000133.1 GCA_015486185.1 Bacteroidales bacterium
CGGGTATCTTTTTATTCGGATCACCGTGAATAAAATCAGGAAGAAGGGTCGTCCGTAAAGCCAAATTGTCCTGATAATTCAAGTTAGAATTGACCTGTGGCATCCCGGTGGCCAGATATTGCCTGATTTGAGCATTGGCATGATCCAGGTCTTTCCGGGCGTTTTCCACCGTCAGGTTATAATGTATAGCATACTTCCGGGCCTCTTTCAACGAAAAAGTATGTTTCGTCGTATCCCGCTGTGCCGGTGAAGGCATTGCACAGAGCTGAAGAAATATTGCAATAATGACATAATAAATTTTATGATTCATTTCATTTAAATTTTATCATGTTGATTGATTTGACGATAATAATTATCTACCAGTTCCAAACCCTTGGAGTTGGCGATTCCGTGGATGTGATAAATGAACGTCTGTGTGATAAAACGATGTGAGGTAAATTCTTGCGGCGTCAGAAAATCCCCTTCAAGAGGATATTCTGCACGCGAAATATAAAGTTTGGCTATGATTTCTTCATCTACATCCTTTCTGTACAGGCCTTGTTCCTTTCCTTTACGAATGTTCCTGACCATCGACTGGAACATCCTTGTCCGTTGATCCTTGCGGATTTTTTCATAAATGTCAGGGTAATATTTCTTCAAATCCCGGTGTTTGACAGGATTATATTCCTTGATAAGTTGTAAAACCAACTGATTTACCTCCAGAATTTCCTCAATGGCATTAAGCTCTTTTTTGAGTATTTGGCTGAATGCCTTTTCCTTTTCTTTTAATTCAAATGCTATGACTTTGGATACCAGGTCTCTTTTATCTTTAACATATTCATACAACGTCTTTTTAGAAATACCCATTTCATGGGAGAGATCATCCATCGTGATACTCTTGATCCCGTATTTGTTAAAAAGTATTCCTGCCTTCCTGATAATTTGCTCACTTAAAGAATCCACAATAATTTATATTTTTAAGAAATTAAGGCGACAAATATAAAACAATATACACAGGAAACAAAAAAAGTATTAAAAGTTTATCTTAAAATAAATCAGTGGTCTCTGCGTAGAGACTTATTGTGGAAAAAGTAAGGATGGGGGGGATGTGAGTATTATTGCAGGTGACGGGCAAAAAAGTTTTTTAATTCCTTGAAATCTTTGACAACGGGTGCATTTTTGTTTTGGAGGCGTTTAAGAGAATAATGTCCCCCCGAGAATAATATACAATGAAGGTTTAATGTATTAGCTACTTCGAGGTCATGCAGGGTATCACCGACCATCCACGAAGAAGCAGGATCAATGGCATGATCCCGGATCAGTTTTTTTCCTGCTTCGGCTTTGCCATTGGCATAAAGGTCATTCAATCCCTGTACAGCATGGAAAAATCTGTAAATATTATAGTCTTTTAATGAGTTTTCCAGCCTGCTTTGTTCCATGGCCGACAAAACAAACTGTCTGACCCCTGCATCCTGAAGTAATTGTAATGTTTCTATTACTCTTTCATGTAATTGTGCATTTTTCAGGTTTTCAAAATAGTATTGAATAAACTCGCGGGACATATTGTCAAAGTCCTGCCTGTCAAATTTAATTCCTATTTTTTCATAGAAATTTTTTACCGGAAAAGTAAAATGATCCCTGTAGTAGTCAATAGATAGTTGTTTTAATCCTTTGGAAGCAAGGAATCCGTTCACGGTTTTAACGCTGACATCTACATCGTTCAGCAGTGTACCGTTCCAATCCCAGATAACGGAAGTTATCATGTTCATAAAGATATTGGTTTTTCCGGGACGATCAGTCTGTTGGCAGCTATAATCCGAAAGCTTTTTTCAGGGTGTCAACATAATCCAGTTTTTCCCAGGCAAAAAACTCGACTTTTTTGAATTTTTTTTCTTTGCCATTTACAGTCCGGAGGATTATATCCGGATGATCATTATAATATACTTCTACTTCATCCGTATAGGGCTCCCTGCCGAAGTGGCCGTAGGTAGAAGTTTTTCTGAAAACAGGATTTTTCAGCCCGAAACGCTTTACAATAGCATAGGGCCTGAGGTCAAAGATCCCTCTGATCTTTTCTGCTATCATTCCGTCGGATAAGATCTTACCGCTTTTGTCCTTTACCCTGGCAGTACCATAGGTATTTACAAAAACGCCTACCGGTTGCGAGATGCCGATAGCGTAGGCTACCTGCACCAGTACTTCATCGGCGATACCGGCAGCCACCATGTTTTTGGCAATATGCCGGGCAGCGTAGGCTGCAGAACGGTCCACCTTGGAAGAGTCTTTTCCAGAGAAAGCGCCGCCACCATGGGCCCCTTTTCCGCCATAGGTATCCACAATTATTTTCCGGCCGGTAAGGCCTGTGTCACCGTGAGGTCCGCCAATCACAAATTTTCCCGTAGGATTTACGATCAGTTTATATCCGTTTTCAAAGAGATGTTTGATCCGCTCGGGACATTTTTTTCTGACCAGAGGGATAAGATATTCTTTAATATCCTCTTTGATTTTGTCCTGCATGGCTTTCTGGGCAATGAGTTCCTCCTCTTTCGATCCGTCTTTCGGAATTATAAATTCATCATGTTGCGTAGAGATAAGCAGGGTATCAATCCGGACGGGCGTTCCGTCATCATTATATTCAATGGTTACCTGTGATTTGGAATCGGGACGCAGATAGGTCATGTGTTTTCCTTCCTTACGGATGGAGGCCAGTTCTTCCAGCAGCAAATGGGCAAGCTCCAGGGCGATGGGCATATAATTGTCCATATCCCGGTTGGCATAGCCAAACATCATTCCCTGGTCACCGGCACCCTGATCTTCTTCGTTTTCCTTTTCAACTCCCTGATTAATATCGGGACTTTGTTCATGAATAGCAGAGATAATGCCGCAGGAATCAGCATCAAAACGGTATTCGGCATGTGTATATCCAACATCCCGTATTACTTCACGTACAACATTTTGAATATTGACCCAACCTTCTGTCTTAACTTCTCCTCCGCAGACGACCAGACCTGTGGTTACAAGTGTTTCACAGGCAACTTTTGAATCAGGATCATACCGGAGGAATTCATCCAGTAAGGCATCGGATATCTGATCAGCCAGTTTATCAGGATGTCCTTCTGATACGGACTCTGATGTAAATAAATAGGACATAATGTATTGTTTTAATTTGTATTTAAAAATTTTCTGCAGAAGAATGTGGCTGGAAATGTCCGGGTAAAGAACACTGTTTTAGCATTTTTTATCCGTGGTTGCAATCAGCCAAATCTTTCCACAGGAGGACAAAGGAAATATAAAATCATGATTTTACAAAATTCAGGAATGGAATAATGCCTGCCTGCCGCCTGCCTGCCTTTAGGCAGGGTAGGCAGGGAATGATGGAATGGTGGGGAAGTTGATAAGTTTAGGTGTTGATAGGTTGAGGAGTGACAGACGATGAGAGGATTTTTGTTCGTCGATCATCGATCACCGGTCAACCTTCTCTTGTAAGTTCACGGAAAACTTCTTCCAGATTCTGACCGCTCAGGGAGAGTCCGGTAAGAATGAGGGCATGTTCTGTGGCAAAGCGGAAAATATCCTCGCGGATATCTTTTTTGCAAAGGAGTGTGAAAGAACGATCGGTTTGAGGAATGATCTCCCTGACATGTTCAAGATCGTGAAATAACTCCGGTGATAAAGATTCCTTAAATTCCACATTAATTGTAAAGGAAGTGTCCTGCGGCTGCAGGTTTATCAGCTCTTTTTCCGCTCCGTCGGCAATGATCCTGCCTTTATGGATTATGATGACCCTGTCACATACGGCTTCTACTTCCTGCATAATATGGGTTGATAACAAAACGGTTTTCTCATGACCCAGTTGCCTGATCAATTCACGGATCTCAATGATCTGGTTTGGGTCGAGGCCGGAGGTGGGTTCATCCAGTATCAATACCTGCGGATCATGCAGCAGAGCTTGTGCCAGTCCGACGCGTTGGCGGTACCCTTTGGAAAGTGCACCTATTTTTTTGTGCTGTTCAGGTTGCAGACCGGTCATGCGTATAACCTCTTCGACCTTTGTTTTTTTCAGGGAGCCCAGATGATACAGACCGGCCACATAATTAAGATATTCCCGGATATACATTTCCGGATACAACGGATTATGTTCAGGCAGATAACCAATACGTTTCCTGACCTCCAGCAGGTGATCCCTGACGTTCAGATCATTCACAAGCACCTCGCCTGAGGAAGGAGGGAGAAATCCGGTAATAATTTTCATCATAGTGGATTTTCCTGCTCCGTTAGGGCCGAGAAAACCGGTAACTGCCCCTTCTTCGACCGTGAATGAAACGTGGTCGAGGGCTTTTTGCTCTCCGTAATATTTTGTGACGTCTTTTACTGCTATTGACATATTGAATATCCCGGGTTAAAGGTGTCTGAAATGCTTTGGGCTTAAAGTGCCTAAAGTTATAAATAATTGTGCAAACCCTTCATGATTTCCTGTTACTTCAGCCTTCAGGAATTTCTTTATCTTTTTTGCAACATTTTTTGATTTTTATCGTCTTTACAATGACAAAGGTTATAGGTTTATAGCTGGTTAACAAAAAGCAGGAAAAGGGATTGTTCAACGATCCCTTTTTTCTTTATATATTTACCCGTCAAAAAGGGCGGTTATGAGTTTTACGCTGGCAGGCTTTATCATTTATCTTATTTTGGTTTTGATGGTGGGTTTTCTGACCTATCATTCCAATAAATCCCATAAAGACTTTTTTCTGGCCGGGAGAAAGCTCAATCCCTGGGTAGTGGCATTTTCCGAAAGGGCCTCGGGTGAGTCTGCCTGGTTGCTGGTTGGTTTACCCGGTGCAGCGCTGGCAGCCGGCTTTCTGCACATCTGGACAGCTATGGGGTGTGTGCTGGGAATTATTTTCTATTGGTTCGTTATTGCCAAAGACCTGCGGATACAGTCTGAGAAATACGATGCCATTACCCTCCCGAACTTCTTTTCCGAAAAGCTTGGAGAAGGAGAGTCCGTAATCCGCATCGTTTCTTCACTGATCATTGTTTTTTTCTTTACTTTTTATCTGGCAGCACAGTTTAACGGTGCCGGTAAAGTACTCTTCGTAACCTTTCACATTCCCCAGTTTTGGGGCATAGTGATCGGGGCGGTGGTGATCATTTTCTATACCATGATGGGTGGTTTTTTTGCTGTAGCCTGGACCGATTTTATTCAGGGGATCATTATGATCGGTACCCTGGTCATTCTGCCTGTTATCGGATTGATAGAGGTTTCTGAAACAGGACATTCTCTGCGTTCAGCCGTCCACTTGGCCGGGCCCCATTATGCCAGTCTCACCGGCGGAGCTACCGGTTTAGCAGCTGCCAGTGTTGTGATCGGCGGCCTAAGCTGGTTTTTCGGATACATGGGACAACCTCACTTGCTGACGCGATTTATGGCTATTAAGGATAGCGAAAAAATAAAAGTTAGTCGCCGTATAGCCATTGCCTGGGCTGTTCCCGCATTTACCGGAGCTTTTCTTATTGGTGTGGTCGGGTTAGCTATGTACGGAGAGGGTCATTTTGCTGATGTGGAACAGGTAATGCCGGCATTGGCCAATGATTTTTTGCCAGCCTGGCTGGCAGGCATCTTTATCTCCGGAGCTATTGCTGC
>WFSC01000134.1 GCA_015486185.1 Bacteroidales bacterium
ATGAACATGATCGGCATCAAATGAGGGATGTCTGTTCCGGGTTGATGGGCAGCAGGATTTACTGCCGGCGCCGTAATGGCAGGATGAGCTACCGCGATACCCAGAAACAACAGAAACATGGCAATGATCAGTTGATAGGTATTAATAAAATCACGGGGTTGCAATAGTTTATGTACCGGAATGGTTGAAGCGAAAAATACATAGATCAGAAGGATGGCAACCCATGTAACAACCGCGAGATTCCTGGCTTGTTCCGGATCAGCGATCCAATGGTGGTACAGAGGGGTCAGACCTAACGGCAGATAGGCACCAATTACCACGGTAATATACAATAAGGCCACTGCGATCAGGGACCACCCAAGATCATTCTTACCCCGGTTGATCTGCCATCCCAGCCACACGGCTATTGGTATCTGCATCCATACAGGGAAAACGGCAGAAGGATACATTTCGAACAGGATCCCTACGATCATGGCAAAAATAGAGATCACTACCCACAGCAAAAACTGCATAATAAACTGAAAAGCATAACGGGTAGAAGGGCTGATAATATCACCGGTGAGCTCACCCAGGGTTTTCCCCTTGTTGCGGGCCGAGATCACCAATGATGAAAAATCATGTACGGCTCCCATAAAAATGGAGCCGAAAAAGATCCACAGCAACACGGGTACCCAGCCCCAGATCACGCCGATAGCCGGTCCGACAATAGGGCCGAGTCCTGCTATTGTTGCAAAATGATGACCGAAAATAATATGTTTCTTCGTAGGCACATAATCCACCCCGTCTTCCAGTTCGTGAGAGGGCATGGTATGCTTGTTGGTTAGTCCGAAGAGTTTCCGGGCCAGAAATTTTCCATAGGTGTGATAAGCTATCAGATAGCCGGAAAAAGCAATTAAAGCCAATACCAATGAATTCATTTCCCTGACATTTTAAGGTTATACAAAAAGAACCTGCAATGAAAAAGAAAAAACAAAGGTAAAAAAGAAAAAAGATTAAAAGAAGGTTGATCGATGAACGTTGATCGGTGAACAGAAGAAAAAAGATGATCGTTGATCGATGAACGAGGAATAAAGAAAAAGAAAGTAAGTTTTTAAAAATGGAAAATAACCATACTATTCAATCTGACACTGAGCGGGGGCTCTCTGCTGATCCTAAGTTTTTGTTGCCGCGTTATTTGTATGATGAAAAGGGCAGCAGAATATTCCAACAGATCATGGAGATGCCGGAATATTACCTTACCCGTTGTGAAATGGAGATCTTTACTCAACAAAAAGAAAACATATCCCGGAGTTTCATCTGTGACGGCAGCCCTTTCGACCTGATCGAACTGGGTAGTGGCGACGGACTAAAAACAAAGGTGTTGCTTCATTATCTCACCCGAAAAAAAGCCTGCTACCGTTTTTTTCCTGTTGATATCAGCAAAAGGATCAATGACGATCTGGTAAGACAACTGAAAAGGGAGATCCCCGGACTTTATACACGAGCACTGAACGGCGATTATTTCCTGATGATGAAGGAACTGAACAAGATTTCCAAAAACCGGAAAGTGATCCTGTTTCTGGGATCCAATATCGGCAACTTCTCTGATGATGAAGTAAACTTGTTTTATCATAATATTCATCAGGTCTTAAACCCCGGCGATATGGTACTTACCGGTTTTGATCTGAAAAAATCTCCGGCTGTTATCATGAATGCCTATCATGATCCACACGGCCTCACCCGTGATTTTAACCTGAACCTGCTGGTACGTTTGAACCGTGAACTTGGCGCTGATTTCGATACTACCTGTTTTGAACAACATACGGAATATAACCCGGTCAGCGGAGATGTAAAAAGTTTTCTCGTATCCGTAAAGAAACAGGAAGCAGAGATCAGGATGCTGAAAAAGGTTTTTTATTTCCGAAAATGGGAGCCGGTTTTTATGGAGCGTTCCCGGAAATTTGATCTGAAGATCATTTCCAGACTGGCCGGTGAAAATGGTTTCCGGATCGAAACAAACTTTACCGACGAAAAGGAATATTTTATGGACTCGTTATGGATAAAACAAGATAAAAACATAACATTATGAAAAAATGGAAGCTTATATTTCGTCCTTTTGATGACAACATCCGGGAAGCCTTGTTGCAGCAACATCATGCTGCCCAATATATTGCTATGGCAGGCCGGTATCTGGTCCCGCAACAGCCGGATGACAGCAATACCAATATGGAATTTCTTACGGATACAGGTCTTTTAGCCGGTCACGAGCTGGTTAAGGGCATACGACTGGCCCTGCATCTGACGGAGATGAAGCTCTGTATTCTGACATCTTCCGGTTGTACCCGGGAGATTTCTCTGGCAGGAAAAACAAAACAGGAAGTTTATAAAGAGGTAAAAAGCATGCTGGCCGGTACCGGGGTGGATACTGCCCGTATGGAATACGGGCTCCACTACGAACTGCCTGAGCATCCACTGGATAAAGGGACCCTGTTCACTCATGAGGATAAGCAATTCTTCAGGGAAAACATGTTGTATCGTCATAATGCGCAGGTCATACTGGAAGAGATTATACAGGTTTATGACGGTGCAGAACCCGTACGTATCTGGCCACATCATTTTGACACAGGCACCCTGATCCCGCTGGTACATAACAAACAGGGTGAACTGACAAGGTCTTTGGGGCTGGGATGGGCCATCCCCGACACCATGGTCTCTGAACCCTATTTTTACCTCAGTTTTTGGGCCAAAGATGCGGAGGTTAACCTGCAACACCTTCCTTCTCCGGAGCAGGGAAAATGGATGGCACCAACATGGAACGGGGCGGTACTGCCTCTGGCAGTTATCCTGAAAAGCCTGGAGGCAGAAGAACAGTATAACACGGTAAAGGAATTTTATTCTACAGGTATCGCATCGTTAACTTCTTTATAACAAAAAAATTATCATGGAGAAAGAACTTAAATGGTATAAGGTCCTGGATGATCCGGATAACCTGGCAGAGAACAGGGTCATGACCGTTATGGCCGGACATACACAGGTTGCACTATCACATTTTGAAGGAAAGATCTGTGCACTGGATAACCATTGTCCGCACCAGGGAGGGCCGTTAGGTGAAGGAAGCATAGAAAACGGTATTCTGCGATGTCCCTGGCACGGATGGGATTTTCATCCCTGTACGGGAAAAGCGCCGGGTTATGATGATGGGGTCACCCCTTATCAGGTGGAGGAGAGGGTTGACGGGGTCTATGTGGGGGTACATGAACGGTCTTTCCATGAGACTACCCTCTCAGATATTATGACAGAGACGATGGTATCCTGGGGCATTGATACGGTTTTCGGAATGGTAGGGCACTCCAACCTCGGTCTGGCAGATGCTATGAGACGCAGGGCGGAAGAAGGCAAACTCAACTATATCGGCATCCGTCATGAAGGGGCCGGCGCTTTTGCTGCCAGCGCTTACGGTAAACTCACCGGCAGGCCGGCAGCCTGTCTTTCCATAGCTGGTCCGGGAGCGACAAACATGTTCACGGGGATGTGGGATGCCCGCGTTGACAGAGCTCCCATGTTGGTACTTACGGGACAGGTGGCCACCCAGGTGGTGGGTACGGGAAATTTTCAGGAAGTGGATCTGGTACGGGCTTTCCAGGCCGTAGCCGGTTTTAACCACCGGGTGCAGAAAGACAGCCGTCATGCAGAACTCATGAGTTTGGCCATTAAGCATGCCTTGCTGAACCGTACTGTTTCCCATCTCACCTTCCCGGATGAGATACAGACCTTGCCGGCAGGAGAAGAGCAGACTGGTACCCCGGAAGGAAGGATCCCCCCGTTGCGTATTGAGCCCCCGGAAGAAAGTCTCCGTAAAGCAACCGAACAAATAACACAAGCCCGCAGGCCAGTGATTATAGTTGGTCACGGTGCACGCTTTGTCATGAAGACGGTCATTGCATGGGCCGAAAAACTTCATGCCCCCGTTATAACCACTTTCAAGGGAAAAGGGCTGATCCCCGACGATCATCCGCTTGCTGCGGGAGTGTTGGGCAGAAGCGGCACACCTGTCGCATCTTTCTTCATGAATGAATGTGACCTGATCCTGGCCCTGGGAGTCTCTTTCAGTAATCATACAGGTATCACCGACAAGAAAATAACTATACAGGTGGACATCGATCCACTGGCACTCGGAAAATTTCATAAAATAGATGTACCTGTGTGGGGTGATATTGATACGACGGTCAGACTGCTGGAGAAAAATCTGGCCGGGAAAACTGATACCGTGGACCAGCGGCCCGAACTAAAAGAACGGTGGAACATCTGGCGCAGGGAAAAAGAAAAGAGACTCAGGGAAGACAGAGGCAAAGGGGTCAGTTCTATTGCCGTGATTGACACTCTGTCTCGTTTGGCTCCCGAAGATGCTATCATCTGTGTGGATGTGGGGAATAATGCATACTCCCTGGGCCGTTATTTTGAAAGCCGTAAACAAAGTTTTCTCATGTCCGGTTACCTCGGATCGATCGGGTTTGCCTTCCCGGCTGCCCTGGGGGCATGGGCTGCCACACGTGGATCCAGACCTGTCATAGCCGTCGCCGGGGATGGAGGTTTTGCCCAATACATGGCAGAACTTACCACTTCGGTAAAATATGACATGGATATTAAACTGATCCTGTTCAACAATAATGAACTGGGGAAAATATCCAAAGAGCAGCAGTCGGGAGAATTTGAGGTTTTTGCCACGGGACTGCACAACCCTGATTTTGCAGGTTATGCCAGGGGATGTGGGGCCCTGGGGATACGTGTAGAAAAAAGAGAGGACCTGCAGGAAAAAATGGCCACGGTGTTAGATCATCCTGGTACTGCTTTACTGGAGATCCTGACGGATGTTCAACTTATTTAAAACTGTAAACGGCAGCAAATGTTCGGTATTTACCTGAAGATAGCAGGAAACAGGCATATTGTAGTACGGGCTTTATGGGTAGCTCTGGTGGTCGGGATTATCCTGAACCTAATCAATGAGTGGACGATCCTGGTCTCAGGGAACTTTTCTGAAATGAACATTCTGACGGTATCCCTGACATTCGTGGTACCCTATCTTGTTTCTTCCTTTTCTTCTGTACTCTCTGAGGTATCCTTGCATCCCGGGGACATTTACTGGGTCACCGAAATGAGCGGAAAAATTGTACTGGCAGTTGCTGATGGTACGGGTCATGGTGTGCCGGGTGCTTTTATCCGCACAGCATGATATACAACTTCTTCCAGGGGATATGCTCTATCTCTTTTCAGACGGATATCCCGACCAAATGGGAGGAGAGAGAATGAAAAAAATTACCAAAAAAAAGTTTCAGGACCTGTTGTTGTCCCTTCATGACCGGCCTCCCTCCGAACAAAAAGAAGAGTTAGAAGATTTTCTAAACCGATGGAAAGGTAATTCATCACAAATAGATGATATTCTTGTTATTGGGATAAGAATATAGAAATAAAATCTACGTAGTCACCTACGTAGATTTTATTATATGTTATATAAGAGTCAACAAAATGGTTTGTTTTTTCTATCTTTTCAGATAAAAAAATCTTTATCTTTAATCCCAAATCCCTATCCATGGAAACACGATATTGTCTTGAATGTGGCGAACCTGTACACGGGCGTTCGGACAAGAAATTCTGTTCCGATCAATGTCGTACCACTTATCACAATCGTCTGCATGCCGAGTCAAATGAGTTTATGCGCCGTGTCAATGCTATCCTGAAGAAAAACCGGAATATCCTGGCCCGGCTGAATCCATCGGGAAAAGCAAAAGTAAGCAGGGAGAAGCTTTTGTCAAAGGGTTATAATTTCAATTACCACACCAACATCTACAAGACAAAAACCGGTAACCGGTATTTTTTCTGTTATGATATGGGATATCTTCCCATCGATAAAGACATGTTTTTTTTGGTGCACAGGCAGGAATATATAGGGTGATGATAGTTGATAAGATTATAAGTTGATAAGATTATAAG
>WFSC01000135.1 GCA_015486185.1 Bacteroidales bacterium
TTGATGAAGGGGTAGGTGAAGGAGGAAGGTTTGGCCCGTACCGGCAATCAGAAAGGAAGGAATATTATCAGGAATATATTCATCAATTACTGGATAAAGGGAAAGCGTATTATGCTTTTGACACACCGGAGGAGCTTGAGAAAATAAGAAAAGAGTATGCCGGCAGAGGTGAGGCGTTCATGTATAATAATGAGACACGAAAGAGACTGAAAAACTCCTTGACACTGCAGGAAGGTGAGGTCCGTTCGATGAAAAACCAGGGTATCCCTTATGTGGTACGGTTCCGGATAGATACCGGTGATCCGCTGATCATCAGTGACCGGATAAGGGGAGAGATTTCCGTTGATCCTGCCACATTGGATGATAAGGTTTTGTTCAAATCTGACGGTATGCCCACGTATCATCTGGCCAATATTGTGGATGATCATCTGATGGAAATCACGCATGTGATCCGGGGAGAAGAGTGGCTGCCTTCATTGCCGCTGCATATACTTCTTTACCGGGCTTTCGGCTGGGACCCTCCTGAATTCGCCCATCTGCCTCTTATCCTCAAGCCGGAAGGAAAAGGAAAACTGAGCAAACGCGATGGCGACCGGATGGGATTTCCTGTCTTTCCGCTTGAGTGGAAAACACCGGAAGGGGAGGTGTATCCCGGATACCGGGAACAGGGTTATTTCCCGGAAGCTTTTGTGAACATGCTGGCACTTTTGGGATGGAACCCGGGGACGGATAAAGAGATCTTCTCCATGGACGAACTGATCGAACAATTTTCACTTGAAAGGATCAACAGATCAGGGGCACGTTTTGACCCGCAAAAAGCCCGCTGGTTCAACCATCAGTATTTACAAATGAAGCCGGACCGTGAAATTGCGGAGATGTTTATGAAGATTTTAAAAGATAAAGGGGTCTCAACTGACATAGGGTATGTGGAGAAGGTTACCGGACTGGTAAAAGAACGGGTGGATTTTGTCAAAGAGTTATGGGGAGAGAGTTATTTCTTTTTTGAGCCACCAACGGTCTATGATCCGAAGGTGGTGAAAAAACGCTGGAAAGGAAATGTGCCTCTCCTGATGCGTGAACTTAAGGAATTGCTGGAGGAGGTGGAACCGTTTGACAGCTATCTGCTCGAAGAAAAAGTTAAACAGTGGATCGAAGAGAAGGAAACCGGCATGGGAAAGATCATGAATGCCCTGAGACTATTATTGGTAGGTGCCTCGAAAGGCCCTCACTTGTTCGATATCATGGCACTTATCGGAAAGGAAGAAACGGTCCGAAGAATAGAGGCAGGCCTGGAAAAGTTAAAATGAGTTACCGGGTACCGGGAGAATGGTCAACGTAAGTATTAGAGAAAAAAGAGAGAAGAGCGATAATGGCTAAACGAAGATTAACCGGACATCGGTAATATCTAATAAATATTTATTTCATAAGGAAGCCTTGTCATTACGGGCATTTTGTTTTTTACGTTCATCACTATTCCCCATGTTTTATACAGTTCACGGAGTTCATGTGGCATGGTTCGGATCCTGATATCGCCGGTAAGTTGTTTGATCAGTTTCTGGTAAGGGTCTTGTTCTTTGGGGAGTGTTATGATGTTGTATTTTTGGAGACGGGCCATTTTTGCTGCAGCGCCGATAGCATCATACAATCCGCCGAATGTATCCGCCAGTCCGTTTTCCACGGCGTTGATGCCGCTCCATACTCTTCCCTGGCCGATAGAATCAATGTAAGAAGCCCGCAGGTGTCTTCCTTCGCTCACATGGTCCACAAAAGTTTTGTATGTATTTTCTATTTGTTTTGTCAGAAAAGCTTTTTCTCCGGGGGAAAGGGGCCGGTAAACGGATCCGAAATCCGCATATCTGTTGGTTTTTTCCACGTCAAAGGTAATGCCCAGCTTGTCGTTGAACAGTTTCTTAGCGTTGGGGATGAGTCCAAAAACGCCGATTGATCCGGTGAGCGTGACAGGTTGGGTAAAAATGGTATCTGCCGGAGAAAGAATGTAATATCCTCCCGATGCAGCATAGTTGCCCATAGAGGCCACAACCGGCTTTACCTTGCGGGCCAGATCCACTTCGCGCCAGATGATATCGGAAGCCAAGGCACTGCCTCCGGGTGAATTGACACGCAATACAATAGCTTTGATATTGGTGTCCAGCCGTGCCTTGCGGATAGCTGAGGCAAAGCGTTTATCCCCTATATTCATTTCATTGCCCTCTCCCATAACAATATCACCGAAAGCATAGACAACGGCAATTTTGTCAGTACTATATTCCTTGTGCTTTTTGGCCGGTACGCGGGTGTATTTATTCAGGGATATAAATCTGACCTTTTTCCCTGAAACCCCGGATCTTTCCACGAGTTCATCCAATACCTGGTCTTTGTAACGTACACCATCAACCAGTTTGTATTTTACGGCTGCCTCCGGACTGTCAATGGCCAGGTTATCGGCCAGTTTATTTAATTGTGGAATGGAAACCCCGCGGGCTTTAGAGATGTTTTTCAGCAAATGATCCCAGATGGAGGTCATGTAAACCCGGATTTGTTGCCTGTTGGCATCACTCATGTTTTTACGGATAAAAGGTTCGACAGCACTCTTGAACTTTCCGTGTTTGACCACCTGAACTTCTACTCCCAGCTTGCTCAGGGCTCCCTTGTAGTACATGATCTCCGACCGTAGGCCGGTGAACTGGAATGTGCCGGCGGGATTGATATAGATGGTGTCTGCTGCCGTTGCCAGATAATAGGCCGATTGCATCAAATAATCGGGGCAATATACCAAAACGAATTTTCCGGAAGTTCTAAAGTCCAGCAAGGCATTCCGGATTTCTTCAATGGTCCCGATACCGGGGAAAGACATTCCCGCTTCAATATAAATACCTGTGATCCGGTCATCATCTTTGGCCTTACGAATATCTGCCAGGATATCGTTCAACCCGAGGGCAGGGCTCAGATCAAAGGAAAAAGGATTGCTGCCAAAAAGAGGAAAAGAGGGGGTCCTTTCGGGCACATAGGCACTCAGCTTGTAATAAAGTACCGAATGTGACTTGACTTCTGCGGGTTTTTCCTTCGAGGACATTATGATGCCCAACGTTCCGAAAAACAGAAATGTTAAAAGAATAATCGTAATAAATACTCCTAAAATGGTAGCAAGTGTATATTTCAAAAAGCTTTTCATAACATAAATTATTTTACAATGATTTTTCAGGAACCGGGATAAAGATACAAAGGAGTGATGTACATTTGCAAATAATAGTTGTGAATTTATGATTTTGAAAATATGGAGAAAACCGTATTGTTAACGGGGGGAAACCTGGGAAACCGCCGGGAATATTTGGAACATGCTGCTTTTTTCCTAACACAGTATGCCGGTAATATTCTCTTGCGCTCTGCTTTTTATGAAACGGAGCCTTGGGGGTTAGAATCAGACACGTCTTTTCTGAACCAGGCCATCCTGTTGGAAACGGAATTTTCCCCGCAGGATCTGCTCCGGGAGATCCAAAGAATAGAATATTTGTTAGGCCGCAGGAGAAAAACCGCCCGGTATGGATCCCGTACCATAGACATAGATATTATTTTTTTTGGAGAGCAGGTGATCCGGGAGCCTGATCTTGAGATCCCCCATCCCCGGATGACAGAACGACTCTTTGTGCTGATACCGCTAAATGAGATATCCCCTGATTGGCTGCATCCGGTACTGAAAATGCCGGTAAGGGATTTGCTGGAACAATGCGGGGACAGACACAAGGTGAGAAAGGTTGATCTTTGAAGGAGGATTGTTGAGCAAAGTTGTAAAGTCAGTTTATAGCGGGTGCCGGTTTAAATTTGTATTTTATCATCCCATCAGTCCTTCATCCGCAAAGCTGAAATAGCTTTCATTGCCGATAATAACATGATCCAGCAGGCGGATATCCATCAATCCGGCTGCTTCTTTTATCTTCCGGGTTATTTCCTTGTCGGCATCACTGGGTTGAAGGTTGCCGGAAGGGTGGTTGTGGCAGATAATCATAGAAGTGCTGGTATTTTCCAGTGCGTCCTTCAGGATAAGCCGGATATCAGTAACAGTCCCGGCGATGCCTCCCTGACTGATCTTTTTCCAGGCCATGATCCGGTTAGACCGGCTCAGGTGGAGTACCCAGAACTCTTCATAGGAGAGATCACCCAGAAAAGGCTGGAAAAAATCAAATACATCACGGCTGGAGGTGATCTGTTTTTTTTGTAATACCTCAGACAACTTGCGCCGTCGTCCCAGTTCCATAGCAGCTATGATACTGATAGCCTTGGCTTCACCTATTCCTCTGAATTTCTGCAGATCATGCACGGTCATACGTGATAACTCATTCAGATTATTACCTGTAGTTTTCAGAATCCTTTTGGCAAGGTCAACAGCAGACTCCCTGGAGGTTCCCGAACGGATCAGGATAGCGATCAGTTCGGCATCGGTAAGAGACCGGATGCCTTTGGATAATAGCTTTTCCCTGGGACGGTCCTCTACAGCCCACTGTTTGATACTAAGTTTTTCGTAATCTGCCATAGCCCGGGAAATAGGAAGAAGATGGTTCAAGATAGGAAAATACAGCGAACCGGGCAAAAAAAAATACCTTCCGGAAAGAAGGTATCTGAATAGAAAGGATTGTATAGAGTATATAAATGTTACAGACTATTTATATGTCTGGCCAGTTTCGATTTAAGATTGGCAGCCTTATTCTTGTGTATGATATGCTGTTTGGCCAGTTTATCGACCATAGCTTCTACCCGGGGATATAACTCGGCAGCTTCTTTTTTATCAGTTGTTTTCCGTAATTTTTTAATGGCATTACGGGTGGTTTTGGCATAATAGCGATTATGCGATCTCCTGTTTTCGTTCTGTCTGATGCGTTTTATCGCTGAAAGATGATGAGCCATAATATTGTTTTATTTAATTTTATTTGTCTTTGTAGTCCGTAGGGGAATCGAACCCCTGTTACCAGGATGAAAACCTGGCGTCCTAACCCCTAGACGAACGGACCAAATGGGAGTGCAA